>CAMXVQ010000004.1 GCA_947252455.1 uncultured Atopobium sp.
AGCGCGCTGATGCAGAAACTGAACGCGCAAGACGCAAGCGCGCTGATGCAGAAACTGAACGTAGACGCAATCCGTGATTTAGTAGTTAAAATTGCACAGGGTGAAAGGCTCGTAGCCGTAAAGCTTAAAGGACAGGAAGTGTGTGATAGATTTAAAAATATTATCAATGGCTATATTTTCCTAAACGAAGACACGCAATACGCCTTAGGGAGACAATGCAGTAAAAATAGCTCTAGAAACGTTGCGCGTATTTATACAGGGGATAGCAAGTATAAAAAATACGTGGTGGCGCTTGTTCCGCGGTATATCCCAAATTCAGATTGGGATTCAGCTTATTCCGGAAACTCATACGCAACCGAAGATGGCAGCGTTTCTATTAGTAGTCTCCTGATTAGTTTCTCTAGAGGCTTTAACGCGGACTACGCTCTTCTGATCTTCCCTCGTAGTAGTTGGGACGTGTAATGACTATGCAAGAAGAAGTCATAAGCGCGCTCGTACAGTGGGCGCTACCGCTTGTCATGACAGGTATCGGCACATGGATATGTGGAGCGCTCACGCGGCAAAAAACCGACATGGAAGCGCTCAAAGAAGGCATGCGCACGATGTTGCGCGGAAGGCTTGTTGACTTGCACGCGACGTATGTTGTCACGGGCGCAGGGTGCTCTGAAGCCGTAAAGACAGAAGCGCAAAGAGTGTATGAAGCGTACCACGCTTTAGGCGGAAACGGCGTTGGTACGCAATTGTACAAGGAGATATTACATGCTCATATGAAAGGAGCAAAATCATGATTAATTGGAAAATACGCGCAAAGAATAGAATGTTTTGGCTGGCACTTGTACCAGCTTTTTTATTACTCATTCAAGCAGTAGCGCAGGTGTTCAATATCAGCCTTGATTTTACAAATCTGAACAAAGACTTGTTAGGCGTAGTAAATGCACTCTTTACCGTGCTTGCGATTGTGGGCGTTGTTGCAGACCCTACCACCAAGGGTTTAAGCGACTCAACGCAAGCACTTACATACTCTAAACCGAAGGAGGATTAAATGGACAGCGTACCTGAGAACTTAAAAGAGCTTTTACCGCAGCAGGTAGAAGAGCCAAAAGACGCAGACTATCAGAAAGAAGAAAAACATGAGTAACCGCGAAAATGTACTTAATTGGGCGCGTGGTGAGATCGGTTATTCACGTTGGGATGACCCTGAGCCGGGAAGCAAGTACGGCAGATGGTACGCGCGCTGGAGTGGCGAAGAATGGTGCGGAGCGAGTGGTATCCCATATTGCGCGATGTTCGTGAGCTGGTGTTTCTCGGGATCTGTTGATTGGGACGTACTACCAAGCTACAATTGCGACCAGATCAGAGAGCGTGCTCGCGAAGCAGGATACGTATTAAGTAGCAAGTACGACGCACGCGCAGGTGATATTGTCTTGTACGATTGGAATTTCAACGGCAGCCTTGACCACGTTGGCATCGTTGAAGAAAATAACGGCGATTACATCACGACGATTGAGGGCAATACCTCAAGCGGCAACGCTGGCTCACAAGGCAACGGAGGCTTGGTTGCACGACGCACGCGCTCATGGAAGTATGTGGCTTGCGTTGTTCGTCCACCATACGGCGACGGCGACGACAACGACGACCAAACCGAAAGCGCACCGTCTTACAGCTCAGGCGATATTGATGTGGACGGTTGGTGCGGACGCGCGACAATCTCTAAGTGGCAGCAAGAGCTAGGCACCGAAGTAGACGGCGTTATGACAGGGCAGTACAGCGGGAACCGCAAGTATTGTCTGGCTCTATGCGGCGTTGCATACACAGGCGGTGGCAATTCAGAGATGGTGCGTGCTATCCAGCGCAGAATAGGCGCAGATGTAGACGGATACTTTGGACGCGGCACCATCACAGCGCTACAAGAGTATTTAGAGTGCAACGGCTACTCTGTAGGCTCGTGGGGATGTAACGGCTACTTCGGGCACGATACCGTATGCGCTTTGCAGCGCTCATTGAACGACAACTTGTGGTAAATATAGAACACTTACCCTACCCGTTTTGGGTAGGGTATTTTTTATTAGCCTTGAAAACGAGTGCAAAAATAGTATAATTGCAGGTAAAGGACGGTTTTCCCTGCACCTTCAAACGCATGTTTCTAAAAATCATGTGACAGAAATGTGACAGGTGGTATTTACAGGGTAATGAATATATGTATCTAGCAGGGAAAATACTATAGGCGATAATTGACCAATAGGCCTGCAAAGCCTTTATCCCCGGTTCGAATCCGGGTCTCGCCTCCATTGAATAAGCGCAGGTAGAGCGTCCAAACGGCGCTCTTTTTTTTGTACGATTTTAGAGCAGTGTGTGCAGTATTTTGCAGCAATTTATTCGTCTACCAACAAACAATTTACCTTTTTAAGTTCATCGTGCCATTCTTGGCGTAGAGGTGTATCAGTTATAACTTGATCTATTTCATCAAATCCTGCAAGACGATTATACGATGTATGATCAAATTTAGAATGATCTGCAACGTAATAAGCCTTAGTAGCATGTTTTAAAGCTTTTTTTCTTATGAGTGTCCAACGTTCTGACGAATCTGTTATTCCGTCTGGTAGTGAAACAAACCTACTAGAAAAAAAGACTTTATCAACAAAATAGTTTTCCATAGTTTGAACGGCAATATTCCCATAGAATGACATTTCTGAGGTTGAATATATGCCACCGATACTAACGAGCTTGATATTAGAACAATTAGATAATAAATTGATGATCGGTAAATTATTTGTAAGTACAGTTAAATGCATATCCTGTATTTCTTTTGCAATGTAAAAACAGGTTGTTGAGTTATCTAAAAACAAAGTATCTCCAGATACAACCAAGGCTTTAGAGTGCTGGGCGATTCTTTCTTTGGCCTCAACACAGACGTCCATACGAATATTAACGTCAATAAGGTTTTCTACGCCGTTTGAGATATAGGCACCACCATATGATCTTTTAATAGAAGCGTCTTCGGCAGATAATGCTTTTAAATCAGTACGTATTGTTTCTGTTGTAACATTAAACACCTTAGACAGCCCGTTAACCGTCACACTCTTTTTTCCATATAGCAGCTCTCTAATTTTTTCTTTTCTCAACGAGCTAATCATATTGTGAACCTTTCTTATTAGGTGTAAATGTATGTAAAAGTTAACATATTTTCACATTTAATGATAACTAAAATTTGTTCTATTTGGTATTAGGTTGATTACTCACGTAAGAAATGCTACCATTCACCGTAAAACAAAGAGAAACAAAGAAAAACAAAATAAAATAAAGTCAGATGTTTTAAAGAAGGAATGAGGGATATATGGAAACAATGAAAAACGGAACTCTTTTTTTAGAGCGTGAAATGATTTTTTCTAAGCTAGAGTTTGATTCAAGAACTGAAGTATTGCAGTATATGGCACATCAGTTCACTAAGTTTGATTTAGCTAAGGAATCATATGCAGCAGCACTTATTGAGCGTGAGTCACATTTTCCTACAGGTATTTCTGCACGTGCTTTTGATATCGCAATTCCACACTGTGCAAGCGAGAATGTAAATCGGACTTCCATGGCTGTTGCTACGTTAACACATTCGGTTGACTGGCATGCGATGGATGATCCGAACAAAATTTTACAACCAACTGTTGTGTTTATGCTTGCAATAAAAGATCCCGATAAACAAATTGAGACACTTCAAAAAATAATGGCAATTATTCAAAATTCTCAGCTTTTACAAGATATAAGTGTAGCTGTAACGCGTGACGAAATTTTTAGTAAGTTAGACCCTATTTTAAATATTTAATTGTTGGAATTTATCACCAAGGATAGGAGAAGAAATGGTTGATAAAGTAAGATTTTTATCCGTTTGTGGATCGGGTGTTGTAACTTCGCATATGGTTGCAAACAAAATTGTCGACCTATTATCCGAGCAAGGATACGATGCAGATCCCGATGAGTGTAATCCTTCTGAGCTAGAAGGTTACCTTATGAGAAGTCAATATGACTTTATTGCGTATTCAAGCCCAATTGGACCTCATGGGGATGTACCAGCATTTTCTGCCATGGGACTTATTACTGGTATGGGCGATGATGAGTTTGTCGCGGAAGTCATAAAGTGTCTAAAAGAGCAGGGCAAATAATTTATTATAGAGGAGGCGTCAATGGATGTTTTTTTAAATGCGCTTAATTTGTTTTTTAAGACATTTCAGGCTGCGGTTTTTGTTCCAGTTATTATTTTTGTTATCGCAATAGTAATGGGCGTTGATAAGAAAAAAGCTTTTTTCTCAGCCTTATCCGCGGGTGTTGGATTGGAAGGATTTTCCCTTGTTATTGGAACGTATAGTCCTATTTTGGCACCCGTTGTAGATAATATGATACATAGTATGGGCATCAATTTACCTGTCGTTGACTTAGGATGGCAAACTACATCTATAGTTGCTTACTCGTATCAAGTTGGTATGCTCTATATTTCCGTTGCAATTATTATGCAAGTTGTCTTGTATTTAATTAAATATACAACAGTTTTCCAAGCTGGTGACTTGTGGAATAACTATTCCTACTTTGTGTGGGGGTCTTGCTTATTTGTTTTGACGGGAGATTTTTGGCTCTCTATGGCTTGCATGATTGTTGCTCAGCTTATTACGCTTTTGTGTACCGAGATTATTGCAAAGCGCTGGTCAACATATTATGGATATCCAAATTGTACAATTGCTTCATTACATACCGCTACGGTTGGTATTCTTGCAGTACCCATTAATATTTTGCTTGATAAGCTTGGTTTATATAAGATAAAAGCGGATCCTCAAACTCTGAGAAAAAGACTTGGTTTTATTGGTGAACCAATGACACTTGGTTTGTTCTTAGGTCTGCTCATAGGTTTAATTGGTGATTTTAATAAACTTTCTGAGCTTAAAACTTGGGGAGAAATTACTACGTGTGCGATTGCTACGGCTTCGGTTATGGCGGTTTTTCCTAAGGTATCGGGTATTTTTGCCGGGTCTTTCTCTGCTATAACAGATGCATCTAAGAAAAAGATGAAAGCTGCTGGTGTTGCAAACAGAGAGTGGTATTTAGCTGTTAATGATGCTACAGGTTACGGTGAGGCAGCTACTTTAATTACAGGTATTCTTCTTATGCCTGCTACGCTTATTATTTCATTTATCTTGCCTGGGAACTTAACACTACCCATGCTTGATTTGGTTGCAATACCATATTTGATTCAGCCATTTGTTGCTTGTTCAAACGGTAATATTTTAAAATCATTTATTGGTGGATTAGTTTTTATGATCTTGAATCTTTATTGTTGCTCTTTAACAGGACCCGCTTTCACACAGGTTGCTGTTGCAACAGGTATTGATTTGGGTAGCTATGGAATGATTACTTCTATTGGTATTTTAGGCCAACCAATTGCGACTGTTGTATTTTTAGCTTTTCTTTCCAGAAATCCAATTTTTATAGGAATCATTGTAATAGTTTATGTCGTTGCATATATTTTTGTACACAAACATATGGACGCAATTCATCAACTTATTGAAAACTCTGCTCTTAATCATGTTGCAACTTCTAAAGAAATTGCTCAATAAGGGTTTAATAAAGGAAGTATTGTATTATGTCTCAATTTAGTAATGAATTAAAAGATCGCATCCGTGAGGCTGGGGTGCAATTACTCAAAAGCCATTTAACGGTATCAACCTGGGGTAATATCAGTATTTGTGATAGAGAAGCAGGTTTAATCTACATTAGCCCTTCGGGCATGGATTATTGTTCGCTAACTACAAATGATATTGTTGTTATGGACATGAAAGACAATGTTGTTGATGGTATAAGACGGCCCTCGGTAGAGCATGAGCTTCATCGAGAAATGTATCTCGCACGTCCCGAAATCAATGCAATTATTCACACTCACCCTATTTATTCAACAGTTTTCTCTACCATGGGTGAAGGTATTCCTATAAATATTCACGATGAGGCTGCTCAAGCTTTAGGTGATAATGTTGTTTGTGCTGAGTATCAGTTACCAGGAACGCCAGATTTGGCACATGCTGCTGTTAAGGCAATTGGCAAGAAGAGTAGCGCATGTCTTTTAAGAAATCATGGTGCTGTTTGTGTTGGTAAAGATCTTCCCACTGCATTTAAGGTGGCAACAGTTCTTGAAATGGTGTCTGAAATTTATTACCGTATACGTGCAACTGGAGGAACATATGTGCCTTTATCGGACGAAAATATACGTTTAACACAAAATGAAGTTCTAAAAAGGTATGGCCAGTATTAATAAGTCAATTTAGGTAAGGATATATATGGAAGCGATGACCCTGCAATCTGTGACAAGTCCAAAAGATTTTAGATTTGCTGTCTATTTTGATTGTTTTGCACAGCATCGCTTCCAATCTTTATTTGTTGGAGTAGCGGCCGTTGCGTCTTACGTTTTGCTTTCTCTTCATTTTTTGGGTTTTCTTGCTTTATCCAATATCATTTTGCTTTGTTGCGCAGCCGTAGGGGCTTCTATTCCTCTTATGATTTTTTCTTGTGAGCAGCAATGCTTTAATTATGCACATTCTGAGCGTCCACAAATTACCAGAATTGTTAAATTTGATGATAGATGCATTCGGCTCAGTTGTGCCAATCATCGTGGTTACGAAAAAATAGAGTGGCGTCTTGTGTTGTCAGCGTTTGAATTAAAGAAGTACTTTATCATTTATATTGATAAAGGCAAGTTTGTACTATTTAATAAAATAGGTTTGAACGATAATGAACAAGCTCTGCTACAAGAGATTTTACGAGATAATTTAGGCAAATCGTTTCGCAATAGATGCGGCTAACATGTGTTTTCGAGGAATGAAATCCTTAAGGAATCTTTGCTTTAATAAGCTTACAATTGGTTGCTTGGTTAAGGAGTTCTCCAGGTTTTGCATGATACAAGAATTTGATTGATTCGCTGATTTAAAACATTCCTCTGTGATTGCTTTCTTTATTCAAAAGATACAACAATTAAAAGATTAGATAGCAAATAACCCGCTAAACGGCTCTGGTAAAGCTCCAGCGCCCCCTAGCGGGTTAAATACATTATACCACGATTTACCTCGGCGCCTAAAGATACGCGCATACACGTTTTAATTATCACGCTGCACTGAGCATGGTGGCCTTCGGTACAATTGTTACTCGTTATTGGATGCAGGATTTAGCGCTATTTGAGTTGTTTGATTTTTGACTATTGCCTGAACTTGTAAATAGCGGGTTAAACAGCTGCGAAAAGTCCGCCGCCGATAACTCGCCATTTACACTATAGCACCAAGAAGAACCACATGCAGGGCTAGTAGTTACTCGTGATGATATATGAAGAAAAATAAAAGAGGCTGCGATAGGGCTGAACCCCGAAGTAGCCTCTTTTATTACATCCAATATACCAAAAATTAACGCGCTTATCAAAGCAAGGTATCAAGTGCGTCTTTCAAACCGATACGGAAATAGCTTAGAGAACTAGAAGTCCAGCAACTCAAAATGATATTGGTAAAGTAGGCTTGTCAAGTGCTATTGAATTCAAAAATGCACAATAACAAGCATTTGAGTAGAGGCATTGAGAAAATCTTAAGCTTTCCGCGTAATAAAAAACGAGCAAATGGATGAACGGTTCGCCGATTGCGCGCTCCATATACTACACCACAATTAAGAGTAAGGGGACTATTGCAAGCTCTAAAAAATAGAGGCGACAACCTCAGGCATGCGCCCGAAGCTGCCACCTCTATCTAATCTCACTATACACCAACTTCATTCGCTTATCAAAGATACGAGCCCGTGCGTCTTTAATAATTCCGCTGTACAGAGCGTATTTGAGCCATCAGTACAACTGATACTCTTTCTTACATGATAGACATGGTTTTTAGCATGATTGCAATGGAAATAAATATATCGACCTCGTAACATGTAACGAGGGAGACTATAATATACAGCAACAACCACAAATGAACTAAAATAATTACATTGAACGAATCAGAGGTTGTTGCTTTTGTCGTTGATATTCTAAAGCAAGTTATAGCCAGTATGATTGGTATGTTTATCGCGTATGTAATAATAAAGAAATGGGAGAAACATCATGGCAACTCAGGCACGCCTAAGAGCAAATAATAACTACGTTAAACACAACGTAAAAAAAGTAACAATATCGTTTTATCCAAAAGACAAAGAAGTGTATGCATGGGTAGCGCAACACGAGAGCATGGCTGGTTATATTCGCACACTTATTGTAAATGACATGCAGGCTCAAAATCAAAATGAACAGCAATACCCGCCTGCCCAGCAATGTACAACGAGCAACAACAAGTAAAGTGTTATCGCAATAACCAGATTTTATACGTCTGTAAAAGAGCAAATCAGAAAAACCATTACACAAAAAATAGGAGAAGTTTAGGAGGAATAGATGAAATACGATATCGATTATGATTATAAGTTCAAAGTCAATGAATACGGACAGGAGCTCATTCCTCGTGACGCTGTGGAGAAAGACGGTCTTATTATTTTGCCGAATGGTAGATATATGCCACCAGGCTGTTATCACGATCCAAAGTTGGGGTTAAATATTATCTATGAGCCGCTTGAGCTCAATCCATACTATGAGCTTATAGAGAATACGCCAGATGGCGACGAAGACGATGATTGGGAAGAATGGCACATGGATCTCTGCAACCATAAATAAGCCCACGGTGTCTCGAGTGAGTCAGCGTGGACTTATTTTACTCTATTACAAAAACTTGCATATTAAAGCATTACACGTACAACCTGCAAAAAAGTGCACGCATTATTTATCTTTAGAACCTTTAAGAGAGGGATAAAATGTTGCGCTGCTAAAGACATCTTTAATGGTCTTTCCATTAATAAAGCCAAGCATAAGAAATTCGTCTACGGTTGCAACCAATTCACTACAGTCAACAAAGTGATTTTTTGCATTTCTAAGGCTGGTATCTTGCGCACGCCATGCTTCGTAATTTGCATCGGTCAAATAGTAAACATCGTTATCTACTTTCATATAAACCGAATGGTGCGTATGCAGATAATCGGCCAGCTGGTCATAATTGATATCGAGTACCTCATCAGATTTCTTACCCATGATGTATCCTTTCTCATGGTTTACTAACACTTTTATTCTATCGTGCAACAAGCAAAAAACCATGAGATTTAGGTAAGCGAACATATTCTTGTGGTAAACGTAAGGACAAGATGTATTTATTTCGATGCATTTATATATTTCGTCTGAGCCGAGATGTGCTTGTCTACATATGCCTTAAGTTCTTCCACACTTGAGCACAAAGGATTTGCACCCAGTTGTATAAGCTCATCTTTATCTCTAAAGCCCCAGCTGACGCTTGCACACCTACAATGCGCGTTGCGTGCAGTTTGTATATCAACTTCTGAATCACCTACATATAAACAGTGTTGAGGCACTGTATTAAGCTTGTCCATCATCGCAAACACATGGTCTGCCGCTGGCTTTAACGGGTATGCATCGCTAGCTCCTGCATATACATCAAAACAGTCAGAAAAATGAGTATCTACCAGTGCACGTACATCACAATCAGGTTTATTAGAAAGCACGCCCAGCTTAATATGAGCTTGTTTCAAGTGTTTTAACAGCGAAATTATCCCTTCATACGGAGAAGTTTTTTCTGCATGATGTGTTGCGTAATATGCACAAAACGTTTCAAATACACGAGTGTAAAGCTCTGGCTTGGCACCATCACCCACACACTGCTTTATGAGGTTTCGTGCTCCATTACCAAGATATGCGCGAACTTGACTTGTTGAGCACGGCGTGCATCCGTTGGTAACAAGTGCATGATTAACCGACGTAGCTAAATCATGAAGTGTGTCTAAGATAGTGCCATCCATATCAAAGATAACAGCATTGATTGAGGCGTCATCACAAGCGGTATTGTCTGCTTGAAGTGCTGCATCTAAAGCAGATCTTTGTGCATGGCTTGTGTCATCAGATGTAAGCGAATTGTTTGTGTGCATTGGTGTATGCGCGTCCGAAAGTGATGAATTGCAAGAATAAGCAAAACTCATACGTAAACTCCTTATGTGCAAAAATTATGCTGTAAAGAGTATACGTCTACCTGTATGCATGAGACTTAAGATGCTTAAATCGTCCATCTTTTAGAAAGCATAATCCATCTTTTATGTCTGTATTGGGTATTATGCAACACACCACCATGTGCAGAACCTATTGATAATGCAGCGATTCCACAGGATCAAGCATGGCAGCGCGTCTTGCAGGATAAAAACCAAATATAATACCTATGCATACACAAATTCCCACCGCTAGGGCAACAGATTTTGCATCAATAGCTGCATTAACATGCATTTGCATAAACATCGAAACCAGTACAGCTAAGCCTTGTGCACATAAAAATCCCAAGCACATACCGATAATGCCACCAGTAACACACAGGCAAACCGATTCAAGCAGGAATTGTTTGGTGATGTCGTGGCGTTTTGCACCCAAAGCTTTTCTTAAGCCGATTTCGCGAATACGTTCTGACACATTGGTAAGCATCATGTTCATAATACCAATACCACCGACGAGCAAAGATATACCTGCTATACAGCCCACCATCATCTGAAAACCACTCATAAAGCTGTTAAAACCTTTTGTTACGCCCTCAACCGATTGAACAGCAAAGTTAGGCATTTTGTTAGGCGCATCTTTATCGCTTTTGTAATTAAAACGAGAAGAAATCCATTCCTTTGTGCGTTTTTCCGTTTCTTCAACTTTATTTTTATCGTCAACAACACCTAAAAGTTCTGTACATGACATTGAGTGACTCATGCGCATCTGAAGCGTTTTAAGCGGTGTGAAGAGCTGGACAGTTTTCCCTGCAAACCCAAGCGATGGCATATTAGCACTTTCTGCAATTCCAACAATGGTATAGGGACGTCCTTTTAAACGGATTGTTTTTCCAATTGCCTGTTCACACAATGATTTTTCTTCTTGTGTCGAAAGCGAAGGAGTAGAAGAGTTTCCTTTAGGTTTACTATCTGCTTCCTGTGCTTCTTGCTTGGTTGCGGACGCGCTTATTTTTGAGTGAATGATGCCTTCGGAGTTAAGCTCAAAAAGCTCTTTTACGCTTGTTTTATCAAGCATAATAACATCTGAGCCTTCCGCATATTGTGAATTTGCAAAGCTACTTCCTGCAATAATCTCAATACCTTGAGCAGATAAGTATCCCTTACTAATGCCAGTAACTTGGGCATTGACGACACCTGAATTCACAGAAATAGTATCAGATGCCATTGCAACTCCCATAAAATCGCGATACGAGGGAATATCGCTTTTAATTTTTGCAATATCGGCTTCTGACCAGCTATCCTTATCTTGATACATGGTAACGTAGATTAATTTACTACGCTCAAGTCCAAGTGAGGACGATAAGGTATTTTGAATACCACCAATAAGGGAAGTCATAGAAATAACTGCGGTAATGCCAATTACAATTCCTAAAATGGTAAGAATTGAGCGTCCTTTATTAGCTTTAAGCGCTTCCCAGGTTTCAAAACATAAATCACGTACGTTCATGTTAGGCCTCTTCCGTGGCGTGTACTTTTCAAAACAGCTTGTTTTTCTTCTTCATCGCTTAAAAGATGTCCGTCACGAATGTGAACACAGCGATCTGCCCACGTTGCAACTTCGGGATCGTGCGTAATTAGAATAATTGTTTTTCCTTGGTTTTTGAGCTGTTTGAACGTTTTAAGTACCATCTCACTTGTTGCGGAGTCAAGATTGCCCGTTGGTTCGTCGGCAAGAATAACAGCTGGATCGTTTACCAATGCTCGTGCAATTGCAACACGTTGCATTTGCCCACCCGATAGCTCATTGGACTTGTGATTGTAATACGTTGCAGGTAATCCAACTGATTCTAAGCACCTGCATGCTCGTTCAAAACGTAAGTGTGCTGGAAAGTTTGAATAGACTAAGGGCAACGTTACGTTTTTAAGTACCGTGGCACGCGGTAACAAGTTGAATGACTGAAAAACAAAACCCAAGCGCTTTGCCCTAATAGTTGCTAGTTCGTCATCAGAAAGCGTGGCAATGTCTATTCCTTCAAGGAAATAGCTTCCTTGAGTAGGCGTATCCAGACAGCCAAGAATATTCATAAGCGTTGATTTACCCGAACCCGAAGGCCCCATAATGCATAGAAACTCACCTTGTTCTACACAAAGAGAAACCCCTTTAAGCGCATGAACATTTCCCGCTTTTGATTCATAAATGCGATGAATGTTTTTTATATCTACAACAGCGCTCATACCTATCCTTCCTAATTTTGTGAGGAGGAGTCGTCTGAGCTTGCATTGCGTTTGAGGCTTGTGCCTTCAGCTACACCTTCGATTGCCGTTTGAGAGCCACTCCGTGCAATTACGTTTACAGCCTGCTTGGTAAAACTTTTTGCATTTCCATCGTGATTGTCGTCTAAAACATATACATACGATGTTCCATCTTCTTCAACGATGCAAGAAGTTGGTACTACAAGAGCATTTTTTACCTCTTGGGTAACAATTTCTACGTCGGCAGTCATACCGCATTTGATTGATTCATTAGGCTTGTCAATAAGGACATCAACCGCATAATTTGCCATGGTATTGCTTGTGGCAGCACCCATTTGGCTTGGTGATACTGCAGCATTTTCCGCTGTACTTGCTATATTTTCTACAACTGCATCACAGGTAACACCAGGCAGTGCGCTGAATGTAACTTTTGCCTGCTGTCCTGGTTTTATTGCAGAAATATCAATTTCGCTGACGCTGAGACGAACGCGCATCTTTGAAAGATCAGCAATTTGGATGAGGATGCCATTTTCGGGGTTTTGACCAACGCTTCCTGCCATACCAGCAGTAAGTGAACCTACCGCCGCGCCTCGTTTTGCGTTCATGGTGATAACGTTACCGTCGCATGGAGCTACAACCGTGCGTTTGTTTGCTTTTTCGCGCGCGTCATCAACAGCTGACTGTGCTTGATCGGCGGCTAATTTTGCCTGATCAATAGCACTTTGAGCCGAGGCTACACTTTCGTAAACGGTATCAGGATGAGGAAGCGCTTTTTGTACCGTGGCGTTTGGTGCGCTGTTATATTCATTGAGTGCTTTGTTGTAGTTGGCGTATGCACGTGCATACGCATCGCGTGCACTTTTTACCTGCTTCTTTGCAACATTAAGCTGGTTTTGCGCGGTTTGTACCGCTTTATCCAGAGCATCGTTTTTAATGGTAAACAGTACGTCACCTTTTTTTACGTTGGCCCCTTGGTTTACACGGACTTCATCAATAATGCCATCAACCTCGGGAGTAACCACGGTATTAGATACAGGCTCTGCCGTACCCGAAGTTTTTATGGTGCTGGTAAAATCATGCTTTTCTACCGTTGCGAGAGGTGCGTCTTGCGCTGAATTATGAGACTTTGTAAGAAATGATCCTACAACACCTGCGATAATGAACAAAACACATATACCTAGAATAGACAAACCGATAATTTTATTTTTACGACGTTTTTTCTTGCGCAACTCCATGATGGCGTTAAGCGCTTGATTGGCATCTGCTTCGTCTTTTTTTATAGTTGGCATATTTTGTGCAGGTACTTGGTTACTTTGAGGGAGGGGAGGCACTGTATTGGTGTTTTTCTTAAACATGACTCATCCTTTGTAAGGGTTTTGCTTATAGCAGTATTGTATCAAAACATTTGTTTGTCTATAGAGTTGTTTTCTTACATTTTTGTAAGATTTCTTTAAGACATGCAGCTAAAGTTTATAGGTGATGTAGAGCTCAAGTTTTTACGCGCAATGTATAGCTCAAGTGTATATGCGCAACCCTTGAGCACCGCAGCATGTCGTGTGTGCCCTTGAATACCGCGGCGCGTCGTACAACCCTTGGGCAACGCAGCGCGGCGCGCGCACGAGATAATTTAGATTATTAAAGGAATATGAGCAATAAGCATGTACACTCAGACATTTTGTTATATTCTTTTTAAGTTATACAGCTCAGAGTCATAACTAAAACCATGTTTGCAAGCGTTTTAGTCACAGCTACGCTGAGCCATGTGAACACTGAGTTTTCAGTTTGGATTACAAACGTACAAAGAGGTGGGGTATGGCGTTTTCTATGCATACGCATACATGCGGTGAACTTCGCGCACACGATGTTGGCAGCACGGTTACGTTAACTGGTTGGGTATGGCATCGTCGTAATCTTGGCGGCTTAATTTTTATTGATCTTCGAGATCGAAGCGGCTATACACAAATTGCATGTGATCCTAATTTTAAAGACGGCGTTGCTTTTAATACCGCACAAGATATAAGACCCGAATGGCCTGTTTTGGTTTCGGGAACTGTTCGTCTGCGTCCCGAAGGTCAAGCAAATACCTCTATGCCAACAGGCGAAGTAGAAGTATTGGTTGATACTATTGAAGTTCTTAATAGGTCACAAACGCCGCCATTTCAGATCGAAGATAAAATAGACTTATCCGAGGATATGAGTCTTACCTATCGTTACCTGGACATTCGTCGTCCACGCGTGCTCAATAACCTTAAATTACGCAGCAATTTTGCCTATGCGTTGCGTCAAGCGTTTCACGAACATGATTTTATCGAAGTTGAAACACCTGCGCTCTTTAAGTCAACTCCAGAAGGTGCGCGCGATTTTTTGGTCCCTTCACGTGTTCGCGCTGGTCATTTTTATGCATTGCCACAATCTCCTCAGCTGCTCAAAGAATTGCTGATGGTTGGTGGCGTTGAGCGTTACTATCAAATTGTAAAATGCTTTAGAGACGAAGACTTTAGAGCCGATAGACAACCCGAGTTTACACAAGTAGATGTAGAGATGAGTTTTGTAACTCAAGAAAACATACTTGATATAGCAGAGGCAATTTTGTCTAAGGCGTTCACGCAGGTAGGCGTAGAATTCCCTCAGCATCTTGAGCGCATGCAATACTGGGATGCTATGGATACCTACGGTTGCGATAAGCCTGATACGCGCTTTGGCATGAAGATGCACAATGTTACCAAACTGGTTGAGCACAGCGCATTTATAGTATTTTCGCAAGCAGCTCAGCATGATCAACGTGTTGTAGGTATGTGCGCTAAAACCGCTGGTAACTGGGGTAGATCTCGCATCGATAAGTTGGCAGATGTGGCAAAGAAAAACGGCGCTGCAGGCCTTGTGTGGATAGCGTTGCACGACGATGGCTCAATTAAAAGCCCTATTGCTAAGTTTTTACAAGAGGATGAAATTCACGCGCTTTGCGCCGAAATGGACGCGCAGGCTGGAGATTTGTTGCTCTTTATTGTTGATCAACGCCTTGTAGCCGACCAAGCAATGGGCGCTTTGCGTCTTCATTTAGCTGATGAGCTGTCTATTAAGCGATGTGGTCACAGCTTCTTATGGGTGGTAAATTTCCCGCTTTTCCATTGGGATCCCGAGCGTAATGCCTATGCATCTGAGCACCAGCCGTTTACGCTTCCTCGTGCAGAAGATATGGATAAGCTTTCAGTTGATCCACTTTCGGTTGGTTCATATACGTATGACTTTGTTATGGACGGATATGAAGCAGGCGGTGGCGGTATGCGTATTCACGATGCCGAGCTTCAAATGCGCATTCTTAAAATGCTTGGCTTTACCGAAGAGCGCGCTCGCGCGCAGTTTGGCTTCTTGCTGGATGCTCTTACTTTTGGCGCGCCTCCCATGGGTGGTTTTGCGTTAGGTCTTGATAGAATTTGTATGCTTTTAGCAGGTGCAGATTCAATTAGAGATGTCATCGCATTTCCAAAATCTACGTCCGCGTCCGATCTTATGAGTGCGGCACCTTCAGAAGTATCTGAGCAGCAGTTGCAAGATTTGCACTTACGTGTTGTTCGCGAGACTGAGTAACACCTACAACATAGTTTATAGCAAACATGGACGTGCTTTATGGGGTTTATACCTCGTAAAGCACGTTTTTTATTATCGTTAGAATGTAAAAATTATCGTTATAAGTGCGCGCATTAAAGGTAATATCGCTCATTTAGCTATATAGTGCGATTATAAAAGCTCTCTTTTTGTATAGAAAAGAGAGCTTATTGCACAAGCACGCATTTTTACCACGCACTTTCAGCACGTATGTTCATCAGGCGCTTTCGGCACGTATATTCCCATAACGTTATGCACGCAATTGCTTGAGTTTAGTGCTGCCGTGTTGCATCCAATGTCCTTTATAGTAATACAGCGCAAAGAACGCTGCGGTGGCAACCCACGAGACGGGATATCCAACCAGTATTGTTTCAAGGGTGGGGTGGATTGGCATAAGAATCATAATCCATGCAATACGAAGAATACAGGTACCAATGATAGTTATAATCATTGGGCCCATGCTTTCGCCCGAACCACGTATGGTTCCCGAAAAAATATCCATAATGGTGTAAAAAATCGAAAATGGCGTATTAAACATAAGAATCATCAGCGTAATTGCAATTACCGTTTCGTCGCTTACAAATACGCGCGCAAATGGATGCGCAAATGTCATTACAATAACAGTAAAGCTACCGATGATAATCAGTGCAAGCACCATAGCAGTATAGAGTCCGCGCTGCATGCGTTTGTAATTACGCGCTCCAAAGTTTTGAGCTGCAAATGTGGTAACAGATGATCCAATTGCCTCTGAAAGCATCCAAACAAAGCACGTCATACGGCATGAAAGACCCCAAGCGGCAATGGCATGCGGTCCAAACATGTTAACGCTACTTTGTACAATAATATTAGAAAAACCAAACATAGAACCTTGTATGGCAAGTGGGAAACCACATTTAAGCATTTTAGTGGCAATGGCAGGATTGATAGTAATATCGTGAATCACTAATGCCCAGCACCCATCGGTGTGTGTTAATTTATATAACGTTAAAGCAGAACCCCAAATAAGCGAGATAAGCGTTGCAAAACCGCAGCCAAGCGTTCCTAGACCAAAGCCTGCTACAAAGAGTATATCTAACAGGGCGTTTACAACGCAGGTTGATGCTACGATGATTGACGGAGTTTTTGTGTCGCCAACTGCACGTTGAAGTGCGCTTCCAATGTTATAAATAATAGAAAAAATCATGGATGCCATAAATATATGCACAAAGTTTAAGGTATCGCCAATAATTTCTTGAGGTGTATCCATCATTTCGAGTATGGTTTGTGCAAATATGGTTCCTATAACCGAAAAAATAATGCCACATACAACGGCAAGACCCATGGCAGTATGCACGCCATCATGGACACGCTTATAATCTTTTGCACCAAAATATTGGCTTACGATAACACCACAACCAACTCCTAATCCAAGCGAAAAGCTAATTACGAGGTCACAGAGAGCGCCGCACGATTGAAGCGCGGCAAATGCATTAGTCCCTGCAAATTTACCTACAACCCAAGCGTTGCAGAGCAGCTGCAGCTGCTGAAAAAAGGAGCTTAAAAAAACAGGGTAACATAAGGTGATAAGCTGTTTCCAGATAACGCCTGTGGTTGTATCAAGAGAGCCGTTGTTAGTAAGTTTTTTATCCGATGCATCTTGAGTTGTGCACGGCGTAGACATATTATTTGCAGCTACCAATGCTTGTTCTGCTTGCGAAGAAGAAGCGTTTTTATCGCGCGTAGCACATAACTGCGTAGATACACCTTTGGTTTGAGAATGAGCGGATAAAGCATCAGGGTTGCAAACAGATTGCGCGTCATGAAACAGAGCACGTTTGAGCGAAAAAAAATTGAATTTACAGACACGTTTACCCATCCGATTTTGTAACCGCTTTCCTTTATTAGTTTTGTTATTTTAGGCATTAAACATTCAGTATATAACCGAAATATATTTGAATATATCAAAAGGTTGAGAATTACGTCTAAACCACATTATCATGATGGTAGGTGTATACAAAACGTATAGTTTGTTGTATGAGCGCTAGAAAAAGCCCTCTATGTACATGCGTTTAGTTACCAGCATCAAATACATAGAGAGCTCATTTGTTATAAATTGCTATTTTATACGTAGAATAACATGGAGTTATAGCTTGGAACAGGCCATATGCTGCTATCGCAGATGCATTCCATGCTGTCAACGGCAGTTCTGAGCGTCTTCATGCGCGGAATGATTTCGTCACGGTATGCGTCATCGTGTGCCTTGGGGTCTGTAATGGCATGAGCACGTTTATTTGACGCTTCGAGATCTTTACATGCTGCGTCAATGCTGGCGATACCATCGGTAAGAACTTGTACCGTTTGTTTAGTTGCATCGTCGGTAATGCCGATGTGATCTTTTGTTTCAACTCCTTGTGCAAGCTTGCCAGAATATGAATACAGCGCAGGCAGATACATGGTTTTAACCATATAAACCATGGTGTTTACCTCGATATTCATAAGTTTTGCGTACTGCTCTGCTTGTGCAACATAGCGAGCGCGCTGCTCTTTTGCTGTTAAAACATTAAATTTCTCAAAGAATTCCAAATTCTTGGGTTCTATCATACACGGCAGAGCATCTGGCGTTGTTTTATTATTAGGAAGACCGCGACGTTTGGCTTCTTGTTCCCAGTCGCTCGAATAACCGTTACCTTCAAAGAGAATTCTTTCGTGTGCCTTAAGTGTTTTTGTAACCCAGGCCATAGCCGACTCAACAAATTTGTCAGAGCTTACATGCTCAAGGTCGTCAGCAAATTTTGCGCATTGCTCGGCAACAGCCGTATTAAGAACTACATTTGAGTCAGAAAGGTTTTGTTGCGAGCCACACATACGGAATTCAAATTTATTACCCGTAAAGGCAAAGGGGCTGGTACGGTTACGGTCTGTGTTATCGCGAAGCAAGTTAGGAAGAGCCGGAACTCCCAAGTCTACTTCCTCACCGCCATGAGCGCTTACGTGTTTGCCACGGATAAGTGCTTGAACAATGGGGGAGAGCTCATCTCCTAAAAAGACCGATACAATTGCAGGTGGAGCTTCGTGTCCACCTAAACGATGATCGTTGCCACAAGAAGCAACGGATGCGCGCAAAAGATCGGCATGTTCGTCTACTGCTGCAATTAAGCAGGTAAGAAATACCAAAAATTGAAGATTTTCATCGGGTTCATCGCCGGGCTCAAGGAGGTTTTCGCCATCCGCGGCAAGTGACCAGTTGTCATGTTTACCAGAGCCATTCACATAATCAAATGGTTTTTCGTGCTCAAGGCAGGCAAGACCATGATGAGTTGCCATGAGCTTAAGTTTTTCCATAGTGAGCAGGTTGTTATCAATTGCTAACGAGCCTTGCTCATAAATAGGCGCCATTTCATGCTGACATGGTGCAACCTCGTTATGTTTGGTGCGCATAGGAATACCAAGTTTCCAAAGCTCATCATCAACTTGCTTCATAAACGCATTAACGCTGGGACGAATTGCACCAAAGTAGTGTTCTTCCAACTCTTGGCCTTTAGCTGGCTCGCAGCCAAAGAGCGTTCTGCCAGTAAGGATTAAATCGGGACGAGCTTTGTAATCTTGTTCGCTCACCAGGAAATATTCTTGTTCAGGGCCGCAATTGGTGACAACGCGTTTTGGAGTTCTTCCAAAAAGCTTAAGAACGCGTTTTGCCTGTTGTTCTACCACAACTTCTGAACGAAGCAAAGGTGTTTTCTTATCCAATGCTTCACCTGTATACGAGATGAAAGCAGTTGGTATGCAAAGTACCTCATCTTTAATAAAAACAGGGCTCATTGGATCCCATACGGTATATCCGCGCGCTTCAAAGGTTGCGCGCAGTCCGCCTGACGGAAAAGACGATCCGTCGGTTTCGCCTTGAACCAGTTCTTTACCCGAAAATGCCATCAAAATAGTTGTGTCGCCTTTAGGCGTTAAAAAGCTGTCGTGCTTTTCAGAAGTTATACCATTAAGTGGTTGAAACCAGTGTGTAAAGTGTGTTGCACCCTTTTCAAGAGCCCACTCTTTCATAGCGTGAGCAATATCATTTGCAATATCAAGGTCAATGGGTTTGCCTTCATCAATTACGCGACGAAGCGCTTTATAGGTTGGCTTGGGGAGCCTATCCTGCATGTCTGCATCGGTAAATACTAAGCTTCCGTATTCTTGCGACACTTTATCTTTTGCCATCGTTCACCTTTCTAAACTTTGTGTTTTTCTAGGTATACCATGCGTTAGCCTCTATGTTTTACCTGTGTATACGTTGATATACACAAGGTGTTGGCAACACAACTATTGTGAAACATGTTTTTGGTTGTATTGCATGAGAATTTTATTTTACACATTCATGAAAGCGAGCTGTCCTTTCGTTTTATTATGTTTATAGAAATGAAATATAACCTGCACGCTTGAGTCACGTACAATAGATACATACAGTTATAAGGAGTATCTATGAGTAACGTATTTCATGCTAATTCAAATGCTAATTCTTCTGATGCACGTGGTGTTTCTTCTGAAAATAATGGCACCCAACCTGCCGAAAATACGGTTATGCAAGATCTTTCTCAGGCGTTTGACGATCACAATAAAACGTCATGCGCGCCCACGTCTGCGCCGACATGTGCGCCGACATGTGCGCCGCAAACTAGAGAAAGTTTACCCTTGCATTATGCAAAAACGATTGCTGTTATAGACGGCAATTCCCTTATGCATCGTGCTTTTCATGCAATTATGCAGCCTATGAGTGCTCCCGATGGACGATCAACTAATGCCTTACTTGGTTTTTTTAATATGTTTATTAAGCTTGTGCGCTCCTTTTCGCCCGATGGCATTATCTGTGCGTTCGATAAGGGAAAACCTCAGGTTCGTATTGACATGTTGCCTCAATATAAAGCACAGCGTCCACCAATGGATCCGTCTTTGCACGAGCAATTTCCTATGGTAAAAGATTTACTGCGTGCGCTCCAAATACCTGTAGTTGAACTTCAGGGTTGGGAGGGTGACGATATTTTAGGGACGCTTGCCTATCAAGGTGAACTTCAGGGTTACTCGATGCTTTTGTTTACCGGTGATCGTGATATATATCAGCTTGCAACAGAGCATGTAAGTGTGGTGTCTACTAAAAAAGGTGTATCTGATGTTCGTATTATGACGCCAGAGGATGTAGATGATCTCTATCACGGCATAACGCCAAATTTGGTTCCAGATTTTTACGGCCTTAAAGGCGATACATCAGATAATATACCTGGAGTTCCTGGCATTGGTCCTAAGCGCGCAGCCGCGTTGATTGTCGAATACGGCTCGCTTGAAGGTGTTATTGCTCACGCCGATCAAGTTAGCGGTAAAATGGGCGAAAATCTTCGTAACCATATTGATGATGCGCGTCTTTCCAAGCGTGTTGCTACCATTCGCCGCGATGCCCCTATAACAGTTGATTTGTCCGCTGCCGCGTTTCCGACCTTTGATCCAGCAGAAGTTGCACGTGCCTTTTGTGCGCTTGGATTTACCAATCTTGTTCCCAAACTTTTGCGGTTTTTACCATCGTTAAACAGCGCGGATATAAAAGGTATTATTCGTGACGCAGCAACGGTTGCTAAACGCAATTCTGCAGTTTTGCCTGCGAACGCGCAGAATACGCCTGTGTCCGCAGATTTGCTCACGTCATCTGTGCAGGCGCCTGCATCGCAAGCTTCGACCTTAGATAGGCGAGCAGGTTGCTCGCAAACAGTACCCGCTTCAGAAGAGGAACAAACGCAATCTGAAGTTAATACGTCTGCGCCCGATTATTCCTCTCTTTTTCCTGCATGTGTGCAAGCGCAAGCGCATGCATTTATCAAGCGTGTTGTTGCGTGCGGTACATGGGTTGCCTGCGCTTATGAGCCTGCTTCTATGAAGAGCGCTCAGGCGAACGTCCAACCTAGTTTTGAAATGCTTTTAGATACACACACCTTATGGGTTACTGATGGGACTACGCTTGCTCAGTTTAGCGGCGCAGATGTATCAAGCGTTTTGCAAATACTTGTGAAGTCAGGGCACGTTGTAGCTCTTAACTGTAAAGCGCTTCTTCATGTTCTTTATCCGCCCGTGAGTAGCGAGCCTGCTTCTTTGGAACTTTCAGATATTTCAACTGCCGCGCTGTTTGATGTGGGCTTGGCTGCATACTTGCTAAATTCCGATGCTAACGATTATTCCTGGCAAACTCTCTGCAGTACGTATCTTCCAACATTTGTGTATCCCGATACCACAGACGATACAGATGAACCTAATGTATATGCGCTTGAAGCAATTGCAGTGCGTGCCTTGTATCCTGTATTACGCGAGCTTCTTCATAAAGATAACTCTGACGATTTATTCTACGAACTTGAATTGCCACTCATTCCAGTTTTACTTCATATGGAGCGTAACGGTATTTATTGTGATAAGCACCTGCTTGCCGAGCAATCCCGTGCGCTTTCGCATGAACTTAATGCAATGTCTTTGAAGCTTCGCCAGTTAGCGCAGCAAGACTTTAACATTGATTCTCCCATGCAGCTTAGTCATGTATTGTTTGATGTCTGGGGTCTTCCTACTAAAGGCCTTAAAAAAACCAGACGTGGATATTATTCAACCAATGCTCAAACGCTTGCAAGCTTAAGCATGACCGATGAGCGTGTTCAACTTATCCTTGATTATCGCGAGCGCATGAAGATTAAGAACACCTATTTAGATGCTTTGGTACATGATATTCGAAGTGACGGGCGTATCCATTCAACGTTTAATCAAACAATTGCTGCAACTGGTAGGCTATCAAGTTCTGATCCTAATCTGCAAAACATTCCAACACGCTCTTCATTGGGTCATCGCGTGCGCAAGGCGTTTGTCCTTCCTGAAAATCATCTGTTTTTAGCATGCGATTATTCGCAAATTGAATTGCGTTTGTTAGCGCACTTATCCAAGGATGAGCACTTAATCCATGCATTTCAAACGGGCGCAGATTTCCATGTGGCAACAGCTGCGCGTATTTTTCATGTGTCACCTGATGAAGTAACGCCGGCGTTGCGTAGCCGTGCTAAGGCAGTAAATTTTGGTATTGTGTATGGTCAACAGGCATTTGGTTTGGCAACATCGCTTAAGATTTCGCGTAAAGAAGCGCAAGAAATGATTGATAGGTATTTTGAGGCATATCCAGGTGTAAGAAAGTTTTTGGATGAAAGTGTTCAGTTTGCGCGTGAGCATTCATATGTTCCAACGATGTACGGTAGAAAACGCCATATAGCTCAAATTGATTCACGTAATTTCCAGCTGCGTTCGTTTGCCGAGCGTACCGCAATGAATCATCCGATGCAGGGAAGTGCTGCAGATATTATTAAACTTGCTATGATAGAAGTTGAAAAACAGTTTGCACAGCTTGGCCTTGCATCAAAATTGATTTTGCAGATCCACGACGAACTCGATTTTGAGGTTGTGCCCGAAGAGCTCGAACGTGTTAGCAGTGTTGTTAAGCGTGCAATGGAAGGCGTTGTTACCTTACGTGTTCCACTTATTGCAGAGATTTCGTATGCCGATAACTGGGCAGATGCAAAATAGGGGAGATTCGTGGAAAACTCAAGTTCCATAGAACCAAAAGCTGCGAACGCAGCTCGTACCAATTCCGCAAAACCGCAGGTCATTATTTGGACTGATGGTTCTTCACGTGGAAACCCAGGTCCTGGCGGCTATGGTGCAGTCATGTTATTTTATGATCGCGCAGGTCGTGAACATAAACGCGAGCTTTCTTGTGGTTATAGACAAACTACCAATAACCGAATGGAGCTCCTTGCTCCCATCATCGCACTCGAAGAACTTAAATATCCCTGTAAGGTTGAATTGCACAGCGATTCGCAATACGTAATTCATGCCTTTCAGCAGCATTGGATAGATGGTTGGCAAAAGCGCGGATGGAAAACTGCCAACAAGCAGCCTGTAAAAAATGTTGATTTATGGAAACGTCTTCTACGTGCTATGCAACCTCATGAAATGAGCTTTGTGTGGGTTAAAGGACATGCAGGTACCGAGCTTAACGAGCGCTGCGATGAACTGGCAACTACGGCAGCAGATGGCGACATATCGCAATTACAGGTTGACGAAGGCTTTGAAGCTCTGTCGTAATTTTTATGTGATAGTCCTGCTTAAAGGTGAATTTATTTTTCGCTTATAAGGCTCGTTTTAACTCCCGGTTATGTGCTTATCTATGAGACGAATCAATTAAAACGGGCAACCGTAGCGGTTGCCCGTTTGTTCATGTAACGTATGTCTTTAAGAAACGCAGTTTACACAAGTTACATCATTTGCGCTTGTACAGCAGTTATTGCAACAACGCCCACGATATCATCGGCGCTGCAGCCGCGAGATAAATCGTTAACGGGGGCGGCGATTCCTTGGAGAAGCGGGCCATATGCTTCGGCTTTTGCAAAACGTTGTACCAGTTTGTATCCAATATTACCCGATGCTAAATCAGGGAAAATCAAAATATTTGCCTGACCAGCAACTTTTGAGTTGGGTGCCTTAGATTGTGCAACACTTGGAACAAGGGCTGCGTCAAGTTGCATCTCACCGTCTACCAGAAGATCTGGCTCTTTTTCTTGAGCAAGCTTTGTTGCTTCTATAACTTTTGCGGCACAATCTCCTCCAGCTGAGCCCTTGGTTGAGTAGCACAGCATTGCTACTTTTGCTTCGTCGTTCATAAAGCTTTTCCATGATTTTGCAGATGAAAGGGCAATTTCAGAAAGCTGATCGGCATCAGGGTTAATATTGAGGCCTGAGTCAGCAAACAGAACAACACCGTCCTCACCAAATTCGGGACAAGAAGTACACATCATAAAGAATGCAGAAACAAGTTTGGTTCCAGGAGCGGTTTTTAAAATTTGTAAAGCTGGACGCAGGGTATTTGCGGTTGAATGACAAGCACCTGATACGAGGCCATCCGCATCGTTACACTTAACCATCATAGTGGCAAAGTAGGTTGGATCGTCCATCTGTTTACGAGCATTTTCTATGGTCATACCTTTATTTTTTCTGAGCTCATAAAACGCTTGAGCGTATGCTTCGTGCTTTGGTGCGCAATGTGGATCAATAACACTTACACCGTCGAGCTTAATTTCGTCTGGATTTCCCAAAACAATAAGATCTGCAAGATTTTCGGCAACAATCTTCTTTGCGGCCTCTTGGGTACGTGGATCCTCTCCTTCGGGTAATACAATTGTTTTTTTATGAGCCTCTGCTCTTTGCTTAATAGTTTGTAAAAACGAACTCATAGTGCTCCTTTAGTATTCTTCAAGCATGTTATGCTCATATGGTGTGCAGTTTTTGTTTTCCTGTATGTATGCCAGTAAAAATAAGCTTGCGATTTTTATGCGCAACTCTGACGTACAACGAACACACGGCAGTCACAATCACAAGGTATGTTAGGTGATACACCAAGGATAAACATTACATAATGGCATGCATAAAATATGGTAAAACATTACACAAATCCATTATGTGATGCTCATTATAAAGCTCCATGCTAAAATGAAATAAGTAAATAAGAAAATTACTGTTTCGCGTTCTTTAGACGGTTTGGTTTGCGCGCTAAGCGTTATCTGCCGTAGATATTGAATATGTTTGTGATGAATATGTTTGATCGTTATCTTTTTAGCTACGTATGTATGTCGGTTGCATGCACTATGTAGTACGCACTATGTTTGCGCCTGAAGATTGAAAGGATGTTGGCTTATGAATTTACAATCGGGCTTACCTCAAGATTTTGATGCGTCTTCCTATGATGTGTTAATTGTTGGAGCTGGTTTTGCAGGAGCTGTATGTGCCCGTCGTTTTGCAGAAGCTTGTGGTTGGCGTGTAGCTGTTATTGAGCGAAGAGACCATATTGCAGGTAATGCATATGATTGTAAGGACGACGCAGGTATTCTTATTCATAAGTACGGCCCACATATCTATCACACCAATTCTGAGCGTGTGGATAGCTTTTTGTCACGCTTTACCGAATGGACAGCGTACCAGCACAAAGTTCTTGCAAATGTACACGGTAAATTTATGCCTGTGCCGTTTAACCATGCATCTCTTAAAGTTGCATTTGGCGATGCGCGCGGTGAGGAGCTTTATCAAAAGCTTGTAGCAACGTTTGGAAAAGACAAAAAGGTTCCCATTATGGAACTGCGTAAACGCGGTGATGAGGATCTTCACGAAGTTGCAGACTACATCTACGAAAACGTGTTTCTGCATTATACGATGAAGCAGTGGGGCAAAAAGCCTGATCAAATTGATCCGTCTGTTATGGGGCGTGTACCTGTATTTATTGGTGATGATGATCGCTACTTTCCTTTGGCGGCACATCAAGGTATGCCTGCTCAAGGATATACGCCATTGTTTGAGAGCATGCTCGATCACGATCTGATCAATGTGTTTGTAGATGTTGACGCTTTAGATCTTATGCATGTTTGTGATAACGAAATTTATGTTCAAGATAAGCCTTATGCAGGTGAGGTTATTTATACTGGTGCTTTAGACGAGCTGTTTAATTTGGATTTAGGTCCTTTGCCTTATAGAACAGTTGATATGAAGTTTGAAACGCTTGATATGGATGAATTCCAGCCTGCAACAACCGTTAATTATACCGTGAGCGAAGACTTTACGCGCATTACCGAGTTTAAGCACATGACCGGTCAAAAACTTGCAGGTAAAACAACAATTCTTAAAGAGTATCCGAAGGCATATGAACCATTGTCTGGTCAGACACCCTATTATGTAATCAACGAGCCGCAAAATATCGAGCTGTATAAACGTTACCGTGCGCGTGTTGATTCCATCATTAACTTCCATCTTGTGGGCCGTTTAGCTCAGTATCGTTATTTTGATATGGATGGCGTGGTTTCATCTGCGTTAGAGCTTTCTGACAAAATGATCGAGCATCGTTCGTAAACGGTGACGAATTCTGTTAGTTAGTGTATGATTTATGACATGTGCGCTAAGGTTGATGCGTACATGAGGTTCATAATCCATTAAACATGCTAGGTCTAGGCCAATAAAAGAGAAAGAGCTGTTATCTTATGCAAAAAACGTTAAGTTTTGGTATTCCTTGCTATAACTCTGCAGAATACATGAATCACTGTATATCTTCTATTCTTGAAGGTTCTGATTATGCAGACGATATTCAGGTTATTGTTGTTGATGACGGATCCACTAAAGATAACACTTTTGAAATTGCATGCGATTGGCAAAAAAAGTACCCCAATCTTGTAAAGGCTGTCCATCAAGAAAATGGCGGTCACGGCATGGCGGTGCTTAAGGGCCTTGAGCAGGCAGATGGCGTGTATTATAAAGTTGTGGATTCTGACGACTGGCTTGACGCTGACGCGTTGAAAAAGCTCTTAAACTTACTTCGTTCATTTATTACCAATAACATTCGTGTTGATTTGGTTATTAGCAATTATGTGTATGAACACGTAGAAGATGACACCTTTAACACTATAAATTATGCAGGTGTTTTACCCAAAGATCGTATTTTCTCGTGGGATGAAATTGGAAGATTTAATCTTACTCAGTATCTTCTTATGCACTCTCTGTGCTATCGTCGCGATGTTTTGCAAGACGGTGGCTTACCTATGCCTGCTCACACATTCTATGTTGATAACATTTATGCATATGTGCCACTTCCACGTTGCAAAACACTGTACTATCTTGACGTTGATTTGTATCGCTATTTTATTGGTCGCGATGATCAGTCGGTTAACGAAAAAGTTTTGGCGTCGCGTATTGATCATCAACAACGTGTTGCCGACGTTATGATCCATGCGTATCACTTATACGATGATATTTCTTGTCAGCGTCTGCGTGTGTATATGCTTGATCATCTTACTATTGTCATGGCTGTTTTGTCGGTGTTTTCAAGGATTTCAGATCATCCAGACGCTATGGATGAGCTGCAGCGTACCTGGCGTGAGTTTAAGGAGTTTGACGAGCGTATGTATCGTCATGCTCGCCATGGTTTAGTTGGAACATTTACTAATCTTCCAACGTCTGCTGGTGGAAAAGTAACGCTTGGTATATATCGTATTGCTCAAAAATTAGTTAAATTTAACTAAAAGATATTGCGTGCGTAGCTGCGTATGCGTATACATTACCGTTATACGCAGCTTCTACAGCTGTTTTGCTCATGTTGCGCGTCGCGCTTTCCGTTTTAAGTAAGCTTGACACCAAGTAGTCGTAAGCATCTTACAACGCGTGCGATTGGCAGACCAACAACGGTGTAATAGTCACCTTCTATATGCTCAACAAGCGCGGCTCCTAATCCTTGTATTCCATAGGCTCCTGCCTTATCGTGCGGCTCGCCCGTTTGTATGTAAGCGTCTATTTCCTCGTCACTCAGTGCATAAAACCAAACATGTGTCGTAGATACAAATGAGGTTTCTTTTCCCTGGTATAGGATTGATACGGCAGTTGATACGTGGTGCATCGCGCCTGACAGTAAGCGCAGCTTATAAGCTGCATCGTTATCGTCATGTGGCTTACCTAATATCTTACCCATTTGTGTCCACACAATGGTATCAGCGGCAAGTACACATGTTGAGGTGTCTGTACAAGGACATGCATGTGCCTTCATATGCGCTAAACGCTGTACCAGATCAAGTGGCTGTTCGTTTGGGTGTGCATGCTCGTCACAACTCGAGGGAATAATTTTTGGATAAATTCCCACTTGATTGAGGAGCTCTTTTCTACGTGGTGATGCGGACGCTAAAATCATTCAAACCTCATTAAGATCAAAAATTGCAATTTAATATTATTTTACGCTAACCTTTTTAAGACGAGATGACTATAATTATTTTTTGATTGCGTAGATTACTTTGTGAAAGGAAGCAAATTATGACATCTCGCGAATCAAAAAACCCTTGGAATTACAAATTGAATACAGCATGTTTGGTGCTTATTCCAGCAGCTATTGGCATTAATTATGTTGCCAAACTGTTCGCAAGCGTCTTAAAATTGCCGCTTTGGTTAGGAACGCTTGGTACTTGTATTTCGGCATGTCTTGCAGGACCGATTGTAGGTGGTATTGCGGGATTTTTAACAAACATCATTTACGGCTTAACAATTGATCCAGTTTCCACGGTTTACAGTATTACCGCAGCTGCTATTGGGGTAAGCGTAGGTATTGCTGCACATCTTAAATTCCTTGATACCTGGCAACACATTCTTGTTACCAGCCTTATTGTTGCTATGATTGCCATTATTATTTCTACGCCCCTTAATATGATTTATTGGGGTGGAACAACTGGTAATGTTTGGGGAGATGCTGTTTTTGCTGCAATGGGCTCAAAGGGCTTTTTTGCTTCATTTGTAGATGAACTTGTGGTTGATATTCCTGATAAAATTGTTGTGTTGTTTTTAGCAGTAGGAATTTACAAGGTTTTGCCCAAAGGACTTATTGCATTGTATCAGGTACATGACGAGCAATTTGATGATTAGTATGAGATTATCTTTTGTCAAGTAGCCTACACAGTAGACTACGCTTTACGCCTTGCTTGGAATAGGACGTTATGAAAAGTATTAGTCTGTTTGAAGATAAACACTCGTTTCTTAATGGCTTATGTCCTAAGACTAAGCTTGCGTATGTAGTGTGCGCATTGGGCGTACCTTTTTTGGTTGGAGGTATGCCCATGTACCTGCTCTTTATTATTACTAGTCTTATTTTGCTCGCAACATCGCACGTTTTGGGAAAAACCAAAATTGTTATAAAAGTCACAGGTTTTATAATTCTAACTATTTTTATTGTTCAAACTTTTTTTCGATCGGGCGATTATACGGTGTTGTTTACGCTTGGGCCTTTGGTTGCACGTAAAGAAGGATTTGAATTTGCGCTGGGTATTGTACTGAATATTTTTAATATATCCTGCGCTTTTTGTGTTCTTACGCTTACCACTAAACCTTCTGACATGATGCAGGAGCTGGTTAAGGCAGGTTTGTCACCAAAACTTGGATACGTTTTTGTATCACTCTTTCAGATAATTCCGCAGATGACCGAGCGGACATCTACGATTATTGATGCACAACGCAGTCGCGGTCTTCAAACGCAAGGATCGCTCGTCACTAGATTTAAGGCATTTGTTCCGCTTTTAACGCCTATTATCATATCGTCTTTTATGGGTACTGGCGAGCGTACCATAGCGTTAGAAGTGCGCGGTTTTTCGTGTCCAAACAAAAAGACCTTTATCAGTCCATTTGTACCTCATGCATATGATAGGCTTTGTTTAGGTACATGCATTCTTTTCCTGGTTGCGACAGCCGTATATGCGCTTTTACACAGTATGGGGTATGTAGTATGGTAGCTATTCGTATTCGGAATCTTAAATATCGCTATCCTTATACAAAAACGCCAGCACTTAATGACATTTCTTGTGATATTAATCGTGGCGAATTTATTGGCGTTATAGGTGCTAATGGTGCAGGTAAATCCACGTTTTCTCAGGCGCTTTTAGGTCTGGTTCCCAATTTGTATCATGGTGCTTATGCTGGTTCGGTTGAAGTTGAAGGCTTAAATGTTCAAACTACGCCCATTGATGTATTATGCAAAAAAGTAGGTTTGGTTTTTCAAAATCCTTTTAATCAAATTACAGGCTCAAAACTAAGCGTTTATGAGGAAATTGCCTTTGGATTAGAAAACATGGGAGTACCTCTTGCGCAAATGCGGAGCCGTGTTGAACATGTAATGGACTTGCTTGATATTTCTTCGCTTGCTAATCGATATCCTTATGATCTGTCTGGTGGTCAAATGCAGCGCATGGCTTTGGCTGGCGTTTTAGTTATCCAACCCAACATCATTGTGCTCGATGAGCCAACGTCTCAACTTGATCCAAAAGGTTCCGAAGAAGTATTTAAGGCGGTTGAAGCACTCAAAGCTCAAGGCAAAACCATTATTATGGTTGAACATACCATAGAAAAAATTGCACAGTATAGCGATCGCGTTATGCTCTTTTACGAGGGCAATCTTATTGCATTTGATTCTCCACGTAAAATTTTTTCGCGCGGTGATCTTTCCCAGTATGGCGTAGAGGCGCCTGTTTACACTCAAATCTGCAAGCAGCTTTCAATTCGTGAATCGGACGGCTTGTATCCCGTAACATTTGAGCGTGCATATCAGCTTTTGCAACGCAATCAAAAGGGGAATACGCAATGAACCAACATATAACAGATAATGTGCAGGTACAGCCCGTGCTTGAAATGCGTGATGTTTCGTTTTCCCACGTTGCAAAACAAGAAGTGTGCAAGCATTTACATTTGTCTTTTGCCCCTGGTGCGTGCGCGCTTATCGGTCAAAATGGTGCAGGTAAAACAACTATTCTTAAGTTGCTACGCGGCCTTTTGGTTCCCGAATCAGGAAGCGTTTGTTATAAAGGCAAAGATATTTCACAACGCAGCGTTGCTAAACTAGCAGGAGATATTGGTTTTGTCTTTCAAAATCCTGATGATCAAATCTTTGAATCAAGCGTCTTGCGCGAAGTTATGTTTGGGCTTGTGCGTTTGGGTATCTCTGAAGCTTCTGCACAAACACAAGCGCGAAAAAGCTTAGAGCTTGTAGGGCTTGGGGATAAAGCTGATGTTAATCCGTATGATTTAGGGCTTTGTGCGCGAAAACTTGTGTGTTTGGCGTCTATTTTAGCCATGGATCCATCGGTCGTTCTTTTAGATGAGCCAACAATTGCGCAGGATAGTAATGGTAAAAAGCTTCTTGCATCAATAATTAAGCAGCTCGTTTTGAAAAATAAAACTGTTATAGCGGTTCTTCACGACATGAATTTTGTAGCGCAGGTGTTTGATCGCGTGGTGGTTATAGACAATGGTCACCCCATTTTTGATGGTGCGCCGCGTGATGTTTTCTCGCGTAAAGGCGTGCTTTCTCGGGCAAGCCTTGATCAGCCGCCTGTTGTTAAGTTGTGCGAATCACTTGGTTATTCAAAAACGCTACTTACTGCAGATGAATTTATAGCCCATTATCGTTCAACTTCTTAATTTTAAGTCAATAAACCCCCAAACGCACGCGTGTTCGTTTGGGGGTACTTGGTGTGTTTATGTTGTTACACAATAGGGGAGATACCACTAAAGTGCAGATAAAGAGATGCAACCGCTAAAACAATAACAGCTATTACAATAATTGCATCTTTAAGTCCGCAGAAGGCACGTTTATGGTATTGATGTGCTCCCATGAGATAAAGCAAAATTCCGGGTGCGAATAATACCGTGGTAATCATTATGCCTTTCCAGCCACATGTCCATACTAAGAAGAGCGTATATATGAAAGAAGCGGTACCAAAGAAACGAGCGATTGATAGTCGTGGAGCATGTTTTTTGTTAAAGCCTTCCTTTTTCCAGCTTACCATCATGTAAAACGCTGCCGAGCATACATAAGGAATGAGAATGGTACTCACAGCGCAGGCATAGAAGAATTGGTATGTGCCTTCGGACAGAAATGCAATGAGCAAAAACAATTGCATAACCGCAGCGCTCACCAATATAGTTACCACAGGCGCATTGTTTTTGTTGGTACGTGCAAAACATTTAGGAAACGTTTGCCGCTTTGCTGCCTCAAATGGTGTTTCTGCACAGATGATGACATATCCTAAAAGCGCTCCAGCAAGTGAAAGACATACACCCAAATTTACGATAGCAGCGCCAATGGGACCAATCGCAATTTCTAAAACTCCTGCCATTGACGGCGTTGCAAGGTGAGCCATTTCTTCGCGCGGCACAATACCCATACTTAAGAGCGAAATTAAGAAATATAAAACAAATACGCTGATAAAACCTAGTGAAGTTGCTCTGCCAACGTCTTTTACAAATTTAGCATGTCCCGAGATAACAACTGCAGTTTCGATACCAGTAAAAATCCAAACAAGTGAAATCATCGTTGATATAATTTGATCGGTGAGATTTGCGCCACCAGGTTCGCCCATAAAATTGGTAAAAAAGATATCGGGATTAAACTTGTTAAGCATCAAAATGCTCACCACAAATAGTGCGAGTGGAACAACTTTTGCAATGGTGACTACAATGTTAATGCCAGCCGCCTCTTTAACGCCACGCGTGACAACATATGCTAAAACCCAGATAACAACGGATGCACAGATTACGGATAATAAATTGTTTCCATTGCCAAAGACAGGAAAGAAATATCCAAGCGCGCCAAAAAACATAATTGCAAAGCTGACGTTAGATAAACATCCGCTAATCCAATATCCGTATGCAGAGTTAAAACCAACATAGTCGCCAAAGCCAGCCGCTGCGTACGCATAGATACCACCAGTTAGATCGGGACGAAGTTGCGAGAGTCCTTGGAATGCTTTCATCAAACAAAAAACTCCCACAAAACAAATTGCCCAACCTATGATAACTGCTGCAGTATGAGCGCCACCCGCTGCTAAGTCACCCATAAGAGAGAATATACCAGCGCAGATGGTAGAAGTAATAACCATCATGGTCAGGCGAAAAAGACCCATTCCACCAGGATCAATTATGTCTTCGTTAGCGGTTTGCATGGCATGGTTTGCTAAAGCATGATGTCCCGCACTAAAAGAAGAAGTATGAGAGCCCGAAGCATGTTTATTCATAAGACAACTCCCAAATTGATTGAAGTATACAGCCGCCTTGCGCCATGCGTCATCGGCTATGCAAGTAACGCACGTTTAGAGCTCATAGAGCGGCTGTAACTGATGTTTAGACTTTAGAAACGCAAAGACAGGCAGGAAAGACCGCCATCGAGTTTTCTATATTCAGAAGTGTCTACAACAATAGTTTTATATCCAGCACCTTGTACAGCTTTCAGAACGTTTGGATATCCTTCTGGAACAATTACGGTTCCATTCATCCAAATGCAGTTTGCTGCATACGCTTCGTTTTCTGGAATTTGAATACGGTTATAATCTTTAAAATCTTCTTTATCTACAAACTCGCCTGAAACTAGCATATTGTTGTCTTCAAGGTAATTAACGCCTGTTTTAAGGTGCAAAACGTGCTCAAGTGGAACTTCTGATCCACTTAGACCCCATGAATTAAGAATTTGAATAAATTGGCGAATTCCTTCTTCATTGGTACGAGCAGATTTTCCAACGTAAAAATGATCGCCAACCATCATGACGTCTCCGCCATCGATAGTTCCAGGAGCTTGGATGTGTTTGATATGATCGTCATCAAAGAAACGTTTCAGAACGGGTTCGATTTCGTTTTTCTCGCCATTACGACTTGGAGCACCAGGATTGGTAACAATTGCACCTTTTGAGGTAATAACACAAGGATCTTCTACAAAGCATGAGTCGGGATATTCTTCAAGAGCTGGAAGAACGGTTACATCAACGCCGCATTTTAAAAGCGCGTCAATATAATTAGTGTGTTGAGCCATTGCAAGCTCCCAGTTTGGTTTTCCAAGTTCAGGAGCACTGGTAATGCCATCTACCATAGATTTTGCAGGACGACGAACAATAACATGTGTGAACTTAGCCATAGCATATCCTTTCTCATAAAGTTGTTGGCTGTTTTACTCGCTACGCTTGAGATGCAAATGCATACAAAGCGTCACGATCTTTAACGCGATTATAAAGTGAGGGTAAAAATGTTCGCAAGAAAAATTAGGCGAAAATTTTGCGAACGGTTAGACGCGGAATGGCAAGGTAACGATGCAGGATACCTTTATTTCTATGAGGGTTTAGCGTTGTTGAAATGTCGCTTACTCCATATTTCAGCTAGAAGTTATTTTGGCGAGCAGCCAAAAAGCAAAAATGTTCCAGCATACACAGAGATCATAATCGCACATAGGGGAATGATAAGACAGAAAGCAATAAATATACGGTCATTTATAGATGTGGCACTCGTACGTGCATGGGTCCTTTTACATGAGTTTCCAAATCCTCGTGCTTGCATTGCTTTTGCTAAGGTAACCGATCTTCTTATTGATAGAACAAAAAGTGCAAATGCTTGAGGAAAGAATGCTTTAACAGGACTTTTATCACCAATTCCTCGCGAACGACGGGCTGCACATAAAGCCGTCCAGTCTTCTTGCAGCACGCTCAATAAGCGCATACCTGCAAGCCCTCCATATACAAATCGGTCAGGTAAATGAACAAGTTGTGTCCAGGCATCGGCCAATGCTGTTGCGTCAATACCTATAACCGTAACAATGGATGGAACGCCTATTGCAAGAATACGTATTGCAGTTGCAAGTGCAAGCGAACTTGAAAGATCACTGATATGAATAAAGCCCCAATCAAACCAAATTGCACCTCCACTTTTACCATAAAGCCACACTGCTAATGCAGAACTAGGTGCACCTATCCAAACAGGCCAAGATAGTTTGATTACTTTACAAGGTTTTATGTTGATACACGCGCCCGCAATAAAGTCAAGTATAAGCGCACAAGTTGCAGATACCCAATCCAGGGTAAAAAGTAAAGGGATTGCAAAAATAAGCGCACCAAACATGCGAGTTGCAGGATTAAGCGAGGCAAGAAAAGGAGAAACGCTTGAGGTTGGGATTTCTTCGGTGCGCTCGTTGACATTAGTTACCCGTATGCACTGAGGAATACGCGACTTCTTTTGTGTTAATAAAATTGTATGCGCATGCAATTTTTTGATTAAAAGTTTATCGTGTGTTACAACTACAATGCATATTCCTTGTGCTTTGAGTTCCTTAAGCAATTTTACAATTTCTGTCCAGCACTTATAATCTTGCCCATATGTTGGTTCGTCCAATATTAAAATTTTTGGTTGTGCGGCAAGAGCTGCAGCTACAGTGAGCCGTCTTTTTTCTCCACCAGATAACGTGTATGGATTTGCTTGTTCATAGGAATCCAGTCCAAACGTTTTTAAAAGCGAGCGCGCTTGTTCGCGTTGGTTGCATATATCCAACGTGGGAGTGCTTAACGATACACCAAGCATAACTTCATCTAAAACTGTTGAACGCGCAAACTGATGCTCTGGATTTTGAAATACATACGATATACGCCGAGCTAAATCCTTCGAATTCCATGTCAGGGGATTTGCTGTATCAAGACCTTCGCATAATGATGTGTGTGCATGGAGTTCTCCGCGTATAGGATTTAGAAGACCTGCAATTGTAAGCGCAAGTGTTGTTTTGCCCGTTCCATTTTCTCCTATAAAGGCATAAGCTTCACCTGCGCGGAAGTCCATATTGATATGCGTTGCAATCGGTGTATCTGTACGACCGATAGCTAGATCATATGCACTTAGTAAAAGCGGACGTGTTGTGCCTATATGGCATGTCTCGCTTGACGTATTTTGTAAATGGGACGTCGTTGAGTTGCTATCAAACAAATCTAAAGGAACCGATTGCTTTTGTTTATATGCACTTGGTACCCAAATTCCTAAATCTTTCCAGGGTAAGTCTGTTCTAGAAAACACTTCATCAGGTGTTCCATCTGCCACGATAATGGTGCTGTTATCGTCTTGTGAGCATAAGTTGGTAGATGCCATAGTATGCAAGCGTTCGTGTGTTTTTTCATCATGAGTAAGATAGCTCTTTTGCCCTAGAATAATAACCCTATTAACAATATCAAGCCAGGGCTGGATATGATGTTCCACGAGCATCATGGTTGCATTGGTAGTTTTAAGAACGTGGTGTGTTGCTGCAACTATTTGCTTTGTGCCAACAGGGTCTAGGTTTGCTGTTGGTTCATCCAACAAAAGTATCCGAGGACGCATAGCAAGCGCTCCCGCAAGCGCAAGCCGTTGCATTTGACCTCCACTTAAATGCCCGGTATTGCGCTGAAGCTGGATATCCTGAAGCCCTACTTCTTGTAAGCTTGCGTATACACGTTTCCAAATTTCTGGTTTTTGAACGCCTAGGTTTTCGCATCCAAAAGCTACGTTGTCGCCTAATTTCTCAAAGATCATTTGAGCGTTAGGGTCTTGCATAACAAGAGCTACATCGCCTCGTGCTTGGGCGAGAGGCTTATTGTCTATATAAATGGAGCCTTCACATATGCCGCCGTCATCATCTTGTGTTTTTGCGGATCCGCTTGTATTGCCAATAAGCCCTGCTGCGCCTTCAAGAATGGTTGATTTTCCAATTCCTGATGCGCCTAATAACAAAACACGCTCACCAGCATGAATGGTTAAATCCAAATTTCGTACGGCAAAATTGTTTCTGCATGCATGAGCATAACCCCATTTAGAAAAACGTAATGTAGCACGAGTGTCATTCATGTTGATGAGTGTGTAGAAAATCTTGTTACGATGCTAATGTTTGCGAACTTCGCGACCCGAAGTAAAGGAATCTAATGCGCCAGTTTGAGCAAGTTTGAGGTAAAGGAACCACATAAGCAGTCCTGCAATGACAAGACCAGATACAACTGACGATACAAGGTAGGTAACGCCATACTTACCCAAAATATCAATACCTTGAAAGTGTTTGATGAAGCTATAACCCCAAGCAGCTACACCTGTAAGAGCTCCTGATAAAAGCATGGTATCTAATGACCAGCGCTTATAGCAAAATATGGCAAATGCCAGTTCAGCGCCCACTCCTTGAATGAGTGCAATAATGATAGTTGGAGCACCGCCCCATTGATTGCCAAGTAATGCTTCCAAAACGCCTGCCACGAGCTCGGCGTAGATTGCTGCGCCAGGTTTTCTTACGATAACAGCACCAAGAGGCGCAGCAAATAAGAATAAACCATTAAGTAGGCCATTAAGACCAGGGAGCATACCGTTAAGAAGATGGCTTGGAATTGACCAGCCAATTGCAATAAGCCAGTAAATTAGAGCAGAAACAACGCCAATAACCGAAGCAACGGTGATATCAACAACACGCCAGCGTAAATTAGATGTTTCTTGTGACATACAACTGCCTTTCTCATAAAGTTTATATGAGAGTGCGGCTTGAGAGCATGGTATTCACAGATCTTTTGCTGCACTCATTTATCAGAGTGAGTATACAACACCGCATAGCGCTTTGTACGCTATGCGGTGGTAATAAAAAATATTTTTCACGTTCTACATATGAACATATTACTTACGTGGTTTTAAGTGTTTTGAGCTCACATAAGCTTGTTAAGAAGCCTAATAGCCTATTTATTTGCATTGCACTTGTACTCTCATATGTTTTATATTTTATATACGCAGTAGCGGCAAACCTGGTGCATTCCTTCAGGTCATATGCGTCACAAACGTGTATGGGAGGGGAAACGATTCATACGCGGTAGGCGGTATAAGTTCAGCGGTAAACGGTATAAAAAATATTTTCAACTCAATTAAGACCTCGACCACGTACACTATAAGTAACACTTTGGAAACGTTTCCAAAATATTAGATGCCCTTGGGCGAGAGGAGTTGTGCGACATGCTCAATCGTAGGAATTTCATTAAAGCTGGCCTTGGTTTAAGCGCTGGTATGCTCGTTCCGTTTGCTGCTGGTTGCCAGGATGACAAGGCTGGTGGCAAAAAAGGTGAAGCAAAAGGTCATGTTTACTACCTTAACTTTAAGCCAGAGTCAGATGAGCAATGGAAAGAAATTGCTGACATTTATAAAGAAGAAACTGGTGTTGAGGTTACTGTTAAAACGGCTGCTGCTGGTCAATATGCTTCTACCTTAAAATCTGAAATGGGTAAAAGCGAAATGCCTACGCTTTTCCAAACTAATGGTCCTGTAGGTTTAGCTGGCTCCATTGATTATTGTGCCGACTTGGACGACTCAGAAATCGTTAAGAACTGCACTAGCGATGCATTCAAGCTTAAAGGTGACGACGGCAAGATTAAGGGTATCGCTTATGTAATTGAGAGCTACGGCATCATTTACAACAAGAAGCTTCTTAAGCAGTCTGGTCACAGTGCAGACGAGATTACCGATTTTGAGAGCTTCAAGAAGGTTGTTGAAGATATTACAAAGCGTAAAGGCGAGCTTGGCTTCAGCGCATTTAATGCACCTGGTATGGATAAATCTTCCGACTGGCGTTTTAAGACTCACCTTGCAAACCTTCCTATTTACTATGAATACAAGAAGGACAATATCCAATCTACCAAGGCTATTAAAGGTACCTACCTTGATAACTACCGTAAGATTTGGGATCTCTACATTAATAACTCAACTACCGATCCTACACTTCTTACTACCAAGACTGCTGACGACTGCACCAATGAGTTTGTAACTGGAAAAGCAGTATTTTATCAAAATGGTACTTGGGAATATGAAAAGATCCAAGACCTCGGCGATGAGAACTTGGGCATGCTTCCAATTTACATTGGCGTAGATGGCGAACAGAATCAAGGTCTTTGCACTGGTTCTGAGAACTACTGGTGTGTTAACAAGAAGGCTAAGCCAGAAGATGTTCAAGCAACTCTTGACTTTATTAATTGGTGCACCAACTCTGATAAGGGTGTTAAGTGCCTTTGCGGTGGTAAGGAAGCTCTTCCTTCTGGTGCTAATGGTTGTGGCTTTACGATTCCATTCAAGAAGAATCTTGAAAGCGCTAATCCACTTGTTAACATTGCTAACAAGTATGTTGCCGACGGTAAAACTCCTGTTGACTGGTGCTTTGCAACGATGCCTTCTGAAGAGTGGAAGAACGGCGTAGGTTCTGCATTGGTAGCATACGCTGCAGATCAAACAGATGCTAAATGGGGCGACGTTGTTAAAGCATTTGTTGAAGGTTGGAAGTCCGAGGCTGAAAAGGCTAAGAAATAAAAAGTCCTTAAAGCTCGCAAATGTGGCATGTATCACAATGTTGTGGTAGATATGTAAGGTTTCGCGGAGGACATCTTACTTTGTTCTCCGCGTTTATTACATGTAAGGGAGGTTTGTTAGCATGGAAAAGTCTATAAAGAAGTACTGGCTTATTTTTTTGGTCCCAACCCTTGCTTCTTTTGCTATTGGTTTTGTTTTTCCGTTTATTATGGGTTTGGTTCTTTCCTTTACCCACTTTACAACTGTAACCGATGCAACTTTTAATGGCTTTGAAAACTATATTGACGCTTTTAGTGATAATTTATTCCAACATGCGTTTTGGTATACGGCAGCGTTTGCGGTTGTCTCGGTCATTGTAATTAATGTTGTTGCATTTGCGATTGCTATGGCGTTAACAGGAAAACTTAAAGGAACCAATATTTTCCGTACGTCATTTTTTATGCCTAACCTAATCGGTGGTATCGTTTTGGGTTACATTTGGCAACTTATCTTTAATGGTATTTTGCAGCAATATCAGCAAACAATCAGCTTGAATGAATGGTATGGTTTTGTTGGACTTGTCATTTTAGTTTCCTGGCAACAAATTGGTTATATGATGATCATTTACGTTGCTGGTTTACAATCAATTCCAACCGATGTTTTGGAAGCTGCACAAATTGACGGCGCCAATGCATGGCAGCGTTTATGGAATGTAACTATTCCAATGATGATGCCTTCTATTACCATTTGCTTGTTCTTATCATTAACAGGCGGATTTAAACTCTTTGATCAAAACCTCTCTCTTACTGCAGGTGAACCGGCTCATATGTCCGAGATGCTTGCACTTAACATTTTTGATACGTTCTATGGCAGAACAGGCTGGGAAGGCGTCGGCCAAGCTAAAGCCGTTGTATTCTTCTTCCTTGTTACTATTTTGGGTCTTATTCAGCTCCAAATTACTCGCAAGAGGGAGGTGCAACAATAATGAAAGAAAGAAAAAGACTTTTATCTATTATAGGAACTGTTGTCTTTTCCATTTTCAGTATCGCTTGGCTTATCCCTATCGTAATTATTGTAATGAACTCCTTTAAGAAAAAGAGTTTTATTCAATCCATTCCTTTTGATTGGGTTAATGCTGATACCTTTGCAAAGTTTGCAAATTATACAGCCGCATTAAGGAAGTACCACTTACTTGATGCAGTGGGTTGGACTATTCTGATAACTGTTGGTTCGGTAGTCGTTATCCTGGTATGCACTTCTATGTGCGCTTGGTACATTACACGCGTTAAGAGCAAAGTAAGCAAGCTTATCTATTTGCTTTGCGTATTTTCAATGGTTGTACCGTTCCAGATGGTTATGTTTACGCTTTCCTTTACCGCAGACCGTCTTCACCTTAATACTCCTTGGGGCATCATTATTGTTTACCTTGGATTTGGTGCTGGACTTGCCGTATTTATGTTCTGTGGTTTTGTAAAATCTATTCCGGTTGAGATCGAAGAGGCAGCACTTATCGACGGTGCAAGTCCGCTTCGTGCGTTCTTTACCATTGTGTTGCCTATTATGAAACCAACCTACATTTCTGTTGGTATTCTTGAAACCATGTGGATTTGGAACGACTTCCTGCTTCCATATCTGGTTTTGGATACCAATAAATACAAGACCATTTCTATTGTTATCCAGTTTATGAAGGGTAGCTATGGTCGTGTAGACATGGGTGCCATTATGGCTGCTCTTGTATTGGCTGTTATTCCTGTTATTGTCTTCTATCTTGCATGCCAGAAGTACATTATCAAAGGTGTTGCAGCTGGTGCTGTTAAGGGTTAGTTTTTATGAATATCAAGGATATTGCGCGAATTTCGGGCTATAGCGTTGGAACAGTTTCGCGTGTACTTAACAGTAGTTCTAATGTGAGTCAAAAGGCTCACGACCAGATTATGGATGTGGTAGAGAAATATCAATTTGAGCCTAATGCTAACGCACGAAGTCTCAAACGCATTGAAACACATTCCATTGCCGTTATGGTTAAAGGTCGCTACAATCCGTTATTCGCCAATATTCTTGAAAAGCTTCATACCTATTTAGATATGCACGGTGAAGACGTATACGTTGCATATTTAGATGAGGATGAAAACGAAGTTCAATTTGCACTTCGTTATCAAACTGCGCATAATCCGCGCGGCATAGTTTTTCTTGGCGGAGAGCTTGAGTACTTTAAGCGTGACTTTTCAAGAATTGTTTGTCCTTGTGTTCTAATCACCAATTCTACGCAGTCTTTGCCTTTTGATAATTTGTCCTGTGTTTTAACTAATGACGGACAAGCATCTGCAGATATTGTAGATGTCCTCATTAAGGCGCATCATACCAAGATTGCTGTTATTGGGGGTAATCTTTCTCAAGGCCAAATTAGTTTAAGGAGGCTTTCGGGAGCTATCAGAAGGTGCGCGCAATCACAGATACCTTTTGATATGAGTCTTCAGTACGAGCCGTGTCATTTTTCGATGCAGGAAGGATACGATGCTCTTATGCGTCTTTTGAGACGCGTTCCTGATACAACGGCTATTTATGCATTAGGCGATGTTATAGCTATTGGAGTTATGAGAGCTCTGCGCGATATTGGAAAGTCTGTTCCTGAAGATATTTCGCTCGTTGGTTTTGACGGTATTGAATCTGCTCAATTTTGTATTCCACGCCTTACAACAGTCAGACAGGATACAACACGTTTAGCTGAAAGGGGAGCGTCTATTTTACTTTCTATGATTGAAGGTACTTCTCGGGGGAACCTGTGTGAGATTGTTGCTCATACTGTGTTAAAAGGTGAAACTGTTAAGGATCTGTCTGAATCACATAACTAGCGTTATCATAGACACTTGTTTTATTGTTGAGAGTTTGTTTGAAAGGAGAGAAGTCTTTATGCGTTCTGCAGGAATTTTACTTCCTATAACTGCTTTGCCTTCTCCTTATGGTGTGGGTACGATGGGTCAATCGGCTCGTGAGTTTATTGACTTTTTGCATGATTCGTCGCAAACGTATTGGCAAGTTCTTCCCATTGGACCTACGAGTTTTGGTGATTCGCCTTATCAAAGTTTTTCCACTTTTGCAGGAAATCCCTATCTTATTGATTTAGATACTCTCATTGCTGAAGGGCTTTTGTCTCAACGTGATGTGCAGGCTGTAAATTGGGGTAGTGATGCTCAAAAGGTTGATTACGGTCTTTTGTATAAAAACCGTTTTAATGTTTTGCGTAAAGCCGTTAATAAATTATGGGATGACCATACTTTTGAGGTTTCGCAATTTTGTAAGCTTGAGCATGCATGGTTGGATGACTATGCACTTTACATGTCCTTAAAGGATGCAAATGGTTCCAAGCCTTGGACTTCTTGGCCAAAAGATGTGCGCCTGCGTGAGCCCCAGGCTTTAGAGCAAGCGCGCCAAACCTTATCTTCTGATATTAAGTTTTGGCAAGGCGTCCAGTATTTCTTCTATAAACAATGGGATGAGCTACGTTCATATGCTCATGATAATGGTGTTCAGATTATCGGTGACTTACCTATCTATGTTGCTGCGGACAGTGTTGATACATGGTCGCATCCCGATCAATTCCAGCTCGATGAGCTCCGTCTTCCCACTGAGGTAGCAGGATGTCCACCTGATGGTTTTTCTGCAACTGGTCAGCTTTGGGGTAACCCTTTGTTCAACTGGGATGTTATGAAAAAAGATGGATATTCATGGTGGCTCACAAGAATATCTGCACAATTTAGACTTTTTGATGTTTTACGTATTGATCATTTTCGTGGATTTGATTCATATTATGCAATTCCTTACGGTGCTCAAGATGCCTCAGGTGGTAGATGGCGTAAAGGCCCAGGTATTGACTTCTTTAATCAGCTTAATAAGAAACTTGGTAAGCGTAATATTATTGCTGAAGACTTGGGATTTCTTACTCCTTCGGTTATTAAACTCCTTAAAGATTCTACCTATCCTGGTATGAAAGTACTTGAATTTGGTTTTGATAGTCGTGATTCTGGTGGTAGAACCTATCAACCGCATAATTATCCCAAAAATTGCGTTGCCTACGTTGGAACACATGATAATAGTACGGCACTTGGTTGGTTTGAAAGTGTAGATAAAAAAGACGCTGATTATGCGCGTAAATATTTGCATGTAGCAGACGGCGAAAGTGTTGCATGGGCTGCTATGCGTGGTATTTGGTCATCCGTTGCCGACACTGCAATTGTGCAAATGCAAGATGTTTTGGAACTTGATGATCGTGCGCGTATTAACGTTCCTTCTACCTTGGGTTCTAACTGGACATGGCGTTATTGTGCTGGAGATCTTTCGGCAAAGCTTGCTGCTCGCCTTAAAGACGAGATGTTCTTATATGAGCGTTTAAGCCAAACTGATGTACAGGCGCTTGAAGAAGCCGAAGCTGCTCGTAAGGCTCGTGAAGCTAAGAAAACGTTAAAAGATTCGCCTGTATCTAAACCATCACAAGCTGTTTTAGATACTAACGATGACTCTAAAAAACAATGTAAGTGTGGATGTAAGGGCAAAAAGTAGGTTATGAACATCGGTTTATACATATGAAGGAGCATAAAGCTAGCGTTGCTCGCGTTTGTATGTTTTTATGGCTTTCTAACCAGTGTATGATCGATGAAATAATTATAGGAGGTTGTAGTAGATGAACTTTGAAGATAGAGTTCGCGAATTTTTAAGTCAACATAATGTGGCTCCTGAGGCTGCAACTGGCGAACAGCTTATGCAAGCATTGACAAGCGCACTTCGCCAAATGCAGTTTGATGCGCCAAAAACTCAAGGTAAGCGTAAACTTTATTACTTTTCTGCTGAGTTTTTGGTAGGTCGTCTGCTTCGCGCCAATCTTATTAATTTAGGTTTGGTAGATAGAGCAGAAGCTCTTCTTCAAAGTTGGGGCACTACCTTGGCTGAGGTTGAGGATTGTGAGCCTGAGCCTTCTTTAGGTAATGGTGGTTTGGGTCGTCTTGCGGCCTGTTTTATGGACTCAATTGCTTCTCTTGGCTTGCCTGGAGATGGTGTTGGACTTAACTATCACTATGGATTGTTCCGTCAAGATCTTTCTCAAGGCTATCAGCTTGAAGAGCCTAATCCCTGGATTGAGCGTGAATCTTGGCTTTGTTCTACTCCATTTACCTTTGATGTTCCTTTTGCATTTGGTAATT
>CAMXVQ010000005.1 GCA_947252455.1 uncultured Atopobium sp.
TACTGGCTTAAATACAGGAGGCATGGGCGCGTATACGCCTGTTCCCTTCGTAACATCTGAACTGGTTCAGCAAACTATTACAACTATCGTTGAACCTACTTTGTCGGCACTGCAACAAAGCGACGCTCAATTTAACGGAGTACTGTACACAGGACTTATGCTTACAAGCTCTGGCCCTTATGTTATAGAATTTAACGCCCGTTTTGGTGACCCCGAAACGCAGGTTATCACATCGGTTTTGGATGAAGATACTGCATTGATGATAGCTGAGTTGCTTAGCGGCACAGATACCAAACGCTTTGCCAAGGCACATGGTACATGCGTAGGAGTTGTTGTTGCTGCTGACGGCTATCCAAAATCTTATATAAAAAATATTCCACTCACGTCATTTAGTAATCCTCCTTCTTCGATTGAATTGATTTATGCTGGAGTAAAGTCGGATACAACGTTAGATACACACGCAGATGCAACACCACGTGAAAAACTAGGACTAGAATCAAGCGCAAAGTCAGGCGTAAACCATGGTGATCTGGTATCCGCAGGTGGTCGTATTCTTATGGCGCTTTCGCAAGCATCTAGCATTGCGCAAGCCCGAAAGCACGTCTATGACTACCTCGATTCGTTAGACCTTCCACATATGTTTTATCGTTCAGATATTGCACTTAAAGCTCAAAACAACAATGCATAGAGTTTTTCTGCCATCTGATGCATAAAGTGTTTCTAACGTTTTATGCAGCAATGGCATGCGGCGTATCTGACAACATGTACGCTTTATACGAAATGAGTAGCGTGTATATAACGTGTTTATGCATGATGACCTCCAATTTGTTGGTTTCTCTGTCTTCCTGTTGCGTGTGGCAATAAGCTTGTTCCTCGCAACAGGGAGTTTTTACCATATTTATGTTTGACGGCAAGCGTGGCATGTGCAAGTTTATATTCGTTAGTGTGCGATTCATCTCCTTCAAAAAGTGTTGGAGTAACTTGTGCTTGGGGCTTAAGATTTCCCAGCGTAATGCAAATTTTGCGTATGAGACGATCTTTATCAACGCGTGTGTCCCACAACGTATCAAGAATTTGTTCTAGTATGCTGCGTGATGCTGTATGGTATGAAAGCGTATGAGAACAGTGAAGTGTGTGCTGACGACTTTTGAGATAAACAGAATCAATACTGTTTACCTGCACTAAGGACCTGTTGGTATACATCACCTCAAGCGTAATGCACGAGCAGGTATTTCTTTCTTCAATAAGACGAAGACATGAGTCATAAATCATTTCTTTACAAATACTTTTTGCTTCTGCTTCGCTATAATCGCGCAGAAGTACCTGTCCATTTGATATCGACTGATGGTGTGGTTTGTATGCCTTGATTGAAGCTATGGTGCAAAAATCAAGGCCCCAAGCATGATGGATAAGCGTATGCGCGCCTATGCCAAATTCTCGCAACAGAATTTCATTGGGAATGCCACATACGCCATGCAGATCGAACACGCCATAACGTGCAAGTTTTTGAGCGGTGCTTGATCCTATGCCCCATATATCTGTCAGCGGTCTATGATGCCATATATCACGATAAAAGAGCGTTTTGGTAAGAATCCCCATATGCGTGTTATTGTGTTTTGCGATAATATCCATGGCGATTTTTGCAAGAAACATATTGCTTCCAATACCCGCTGTTGCACAAATATGTTCTTGCTCATATACGGCATCGATAAGCATTTGCGCAATTTGTTGTGACGACATGTTGTATCGTTTGATATATGGTGCAATATAGATAAAACACTCGTCTATTGAGTATGGAAAAATATCGCACGGTGCACAAAATTGTTCATAGATAGAGCGTATACGTGCAGAAACATCAACATAGTACTGCATGCGTGGTTTTACTTTTATATACGTTATGTCTTTAGGGATCTCGTATACTCTACAACGATTTCGTACACCTTGTGCTTTAAGCGCAGGTGTAACGGCTAAGCAGATGGTTCCTTCTCCGCGATCGGGATCGGCAACTACCAAGTTGGTTGTAAATGGATTGAGTCCTCGATCGGCACATTCAACTGAAGCGTAAAAAGTTTTGAGATCAATGCACATATATGGTAGGGTGTCTATATGCTCATACGCTGCTTTTTGTGCGGATAGACCTTGTGTTGCTTTGGCATGTGCTTGGGATGTGGCATTAAAAGGAATGTATCCTGCAAGTGTGAACACCGAGACTCCTTAGAACAAAAGTTCGTAAAACATGTGTTCTAGTATAGAACGCATGTACGATAAAAGCAAGTCTCATTACGTGTTATATATGTGTGCAAATATACCTACAAGCCATGGGTTTGCCAAACACTGACGCCTTGGCATAATTTCTTGGGCTATACCTCGTCTACGTGCACATATAATTATTTAGCTGCGCTAAATAATTTGAAAGATGAAAAAATCCAAATAATGAGTTTCGGGCATACCCCATATAATAGGATGGTCGCACGCCTGTTGCCGCGCTTCAATTTGTCTGAGTGTAACGTGTGCTTGTTGTGCTGCACTTTGAAGTACGTCTTGCAAAAGTTTTGTTGACATAAAGTGACTACAACTACACGTGGCTAGATATCCGCCACGTGGCAGAAGTTTCATGGCGTGGTAATTGATTTCTTTGTAGCCTCGCATAGCCGAAGAAATGGTGTTCCTACTTTTAGTAAACGCAGGAGGATCAAGAATAATTACATCAAAAGGGCCGCCTTCGGCATGTGCATAGGTTTTATCCTGCGCCAATTTACGCAGATAGTCCAGGACATCTGCACAGCTACAGTGCACGATATGTTCAACATGGTTAAGGCGCGCATTTTCTTGAGCCAGTTTAAGCGCAAGCTCGCTAATATCAACCGCTCGAACAGTTTTTGCTCCTGCAACGGCTGCATTAAGGGCAAATGGTCCAACGTGTGAGAAGCAGTCTAACACTCGTTTACCTGCACATATGCTACGGATTGCCCGTCTGTTGTATTTTTGATCCAGAAAAAATCCCGTTTTTTGACTGTTTTCTACATCAACAGAAAAAGCTATTCCATTTTCGTGCATAATAAGCTGCGATGAAGTAGGTACGCTAAGCGCAGGCGCCAATTTGGTATACCAGCCTTTATAAAGTGTTAAGCCTTCTTTGGTTCGCACAGGCGAATCGCAGCGTTCATACAACGCACGGATGTCCTCGCCAGCCTCGTGCAAAACTTCAACAACAAGTCGATAGAGCAGATCCTTTATACGCTCAACACCAACGGTGGTAATTTGACATACCAAAACACTTTCATATCTGTCGACGATAAGCCCAGGGATCCCGTCTGCTTCGGAAAAAATAACGCGGCAGCAGTGCGTATCGTCGGTATGAGGAAGGCTTTGTTCTTTCATGCAGCTTACGCGGTATTGCCATGCCCACATAATGCGACGTTTCCAAAACGCTTCGTCAAAACGATCATTAGCGTTTGTGCTTACCATACGCAGACGAATGGTACTGTTTTGAGAAAGAAACGCCGTGCCTCGATACGTTCCGTTTTCTTCGCAAACATCTACCAGCGAAGCATTTTCCACCGTTTGTGTAGTCTTATCACGTGCTTCAATTTTTATAACCTCGTCAGCATAAACCCAGCTAAATCCATCTTTAAGCGCACGAGTGGCCTTTTTGGTAATAGTGGCTACGGGGTATGTTCTCATTTGTTTCATCGGTGCTCCTTGGATGTGTCTGTTACATGCGTGTGAGGCAATGTTTAATAATTCAAGTAATACTCATAATCAACGGTTTATCCATCAGGACAAAACGTTATGCATTATCCCAAATTCGATGTGTAAAAACACCGTCTTCATAGATACCATAACTATGCGTGCCGTCTTTAGGAAGGCCAACGCTGCCTGGATTAAAACACCATATACCTGGGTATGCTGTGCTTTCCTCGTTAATTTTTTTGTGAGTATGGCCAAATATCAACGCGCTTCCCTGTGGAAGAGCTGGCATATGATCACAAGAATTATGAAAGCCTGCTCCCCATTTATGTCCGTGCGTGCAAAAGAGTGCGCGACCTTGTATGAGCTTGCCGTGCTCGTTTGTGCGCTGAATCTTGGTGCCAATATCGCTATCAAGAGTTTGATCCCATAAAATGTTATATTCTGCTAAACAAGGAAATTCCAAAACCCATTGGTCTACCTCTGCTTCGCAGTTACCGCGCACTACAATAAGCTGTTCTTTAATTGAATTAAGCATAGCAATAACTTCTTTATGATTATAATCAGCAGGAAGATTATTACGCGGACCGTGATAGAGCAAATCGCCCAACAATATAACGCGATCAGGTTGATGTTGGTCAAGCTCATCAATTAAGCGGCGACACCATTGAGCGGCACCATGTATATCCGATGCAATAACGAGCTTCATAAAATCATCTCCATAAATTTGATGAGTGTGCGCACGCAAATTAACACACACAACTTGTATCAAGTGTACTACAACTGTATTGTGACCTGTGCAAATACAAAACGTATTCAGGAAGAAACTCTCACGCGCCTATGCTCAGATATGAAGGAGCGACATATAATATCTATGATATGTGGAGATATAAAAAATCTAGTATGAATACACTTAGATTATGTATAGTATTCATATATAGAGGGAACAATTCTGATAGTGCGTGAGAAGCGCACCTTTAACGAAATGTAAAACATGCACGATATCCATACAAAGCGTATGTGTGCTTGTGCATGTCATGATGAAAGGATACCAGCTATGAGTAAAGTATTGGGAATCGACCTTGGTACCACAAACTCGGCAATGGCAGTGCTTGAGGGTGGCGCACCTACTATTATTGTAAATGCCGAAGGCGATCGTACCACACCGTCAGTCGTGGGCTTTCGTGCCGAAGGCGACCGTATTGTAGGAAAAGCTGCTAAAAACCAAGCAGTTACCAACCCTACTAACACGGTATTTTCTATTAAGCGTTTTATGGGTCGTCGTTTTGACGAGGTTAGCTCAGAGATTAAAACTGTTCCTTATTCCGTTAAGGGCGGTACTGGCAATCGTGCTGTTGTAACCATTAACGGAGAAGACTTTACCCCTGAGCAAATTTCGGCCATGGTGCTTTCTAAGATGAAGGCTGATGCCGAGAAATATTTGGGAGAAAAAGTTACCGAAGCTGTTATTACCGTTCCTGCTTACTTTAATGACGCGCAACGTCAGGCAACTAAAGACGCAGGTAAAATTGCAGGTTTGGACGTTAAGCGTATTGTAAACGAGCCTACTGCTGCAGCGCTTGCATACGGTTTGGATAAAAAAGATATTGACCAAAAAGTTCTCGTATTTGACCTTGGTGGCGGTACGTTTGATGTATCGCTGCTTGATTTGGCAGATGGCGTGGTGGAAGTTCTTGCTACTAATGGTGATAACCACCTAGGTGGAGACGATTGGGATCAGCGTGTTATCGACTGGTTGGCAGATAAATTCCAGTCGGATAACAATATTGATCTGCGCAAAGATCCTATGGCTCTTCAGCGTCTTAAAGAGGCTGCTGAAAACGCAAAGAAAGAGCTTTCAAGTGCTCAACAAGCAGACATTAACCTGCCCTTTATTACTGCTGATGCAACTGGTCCTAAGCACCTCAACTACACACTTACCCGCGCTGAGTTTGAGCGCATTACTCGCGACCTTCTTGAGCGCTGCAAAGAGCCTGTTACCAAGGCGCTCCACGATGCAAACATCTCAATCTCTGATGTAAACGAGGTTATCCTCGTTGGTGGATCATCTCGTATGCCTGCTGTTCAAGAGCTTGTTAAAACTATTACGGGCAAGCAACCCAACATGAGCGTTAACCCCGATGAGGTAGTTGCTGATGGTGCAGCGGTTCAAGCTGGTGTTCTTACAGGTGATGTTTCGGGCATTTTACTTTTGGATGTAACTCCTTTAAGCTTGGGTGTTGAAACCATGGGTGGCGTTATGACCAAGATGATTGATCGTAATACAACCATTCCTACCAGCAAAACCGAGATTTATTCAACTGCTGTTGACAATCAAACATCTGTTGAAATCAACGTTTTACAAGGCGAGCGTGAGCTTGCGCGCGACAACAAGAGCTTAGGTAAGTTTAGCCTGACTGGCATCCCTGCAGCTCGTCGTGGAGTTCCTCAAATTGAAGTTACCTTTGATATCGACGCAAACGGTATTGTAAAGGTTACTGCAAAAGATAAGGGAACAGGCAAAGAGCAGCAGATTACTATTTCTGGTTCAACAGCACTTTCTGATGATGAAGTAGATCGTATGGTTAAAGATGCTGAATCTCATGCTGAAGAAGATAAAAAGCACAAAGACGAAATTGAAGTACGCAACCAAACAGATTCGCTTGCATACTCAACCGAGCAAACTTTGAAGGATTTGGGTGACAAGGTTCCTGCTGATCAGAAGAAAGCTGCTGAAGATGCAGTAGCTGAAGCTAAGAAGGCACTTGAAGGTCAAGACATCGAAGCTATTAAGGCTGCTGGCGAAAAGCTACAGGAAGTTGGCCATAAACTTGCCGAGATTGTGTACTCAAACGCACAACAAGCAAGTGCACAACAGCCACAAGGCGCGGGCACAGACGCGCAACAAAAGCCTCAAGATGATGTTGTTGACGCAGATTATGAAGTTGTAGACGACGACAAAAAGAACTAAGCGTTATACGCATAGCTAGTAGCCGGGGCAGTACACAATTTCTGTACTGCCCTCTATACCATAAGGAGGTAGAACGTCTATGATGCCTAAAGATGAAAAACAGGATTTCTCGCACGGAGGTGCAGCAGACGCATCTCAACAGATGCCTCACAGTCATCATGATATCCCATCTGCACATAAGTCTGATGATAAAACACCTGCTCAAGCTTGTAGTTCGTGTGATTCTGCTGCGCACGGTACAGAACATGTAGATGCGTGTTCCGATGAGGACGCTACCGTAGCCGCAGCTATTGCTGCAGGTGAAAAAGCTGCGTGTGAAGACATTAAGGCAGACTTTGACAAGCTTAAAAAAGAGCATGACGAACTTTCTGGGCAATTAGAAGATTTACAAGACACACTTGACGCAAAGTCCAAAGAGGCAGCGGCGGCAAATCAAAAATTTATGCGCCTGCAAGCAGATTGGGATAATTACAGAAGGCGCACAGCCCAGGAACGTTTGGACGAGCAAGCGCGCGCAGCCGAAAAACTGGTTCTAAGTCTTTTACCTGTTATTGATGACATGGAGCGTGCAGCTAATCATGCAGCTTCGTTGGATAACAAGGATGATAACTTTACACAGTTTTTGGATGGTATTTCCCAAGTTCACGATAAAATGCTTGCAATTTTGGCAAAAGAAGGCGTTGAGGTTATTGATCCTGCAGGTAAAGCCTTTGATCCTTTGATTCATCAAGCAGTGGGCAGACAAGAAAATAAAGATGCCTATGCCGATACAGTTGCCGATGTATATCAAAAAGGTTATCGCATGGGTGGAAAAGTAATTCGCAATGCTATGGTTACGGTGACGTTTGGAGGCCCTGCTCGTCCTGCAGATACTCAAGACGACGCAACCAGCTCAGATGGTGCTTCTGAACAAGCATAGTGTGCTCAACCCTTGAATTGTTGAAAGGAGGCGCTTGTCAAAATGGCGCAAAGAAGTTATTACGATATTTTAGGCGTACAAAAAAGCGCCACCGATCAAGATATTCGTCGGGCATTTCGTAAATTAGCAGCAAAATATCACCCCGATGCTGGCGGAGACGAAAAAAAATTTAAAGAGATCAGCGAGGCTTATACAACGCTTTCAGATAAAAACAAGCGTCGTGAGTATGATCAGATGTTGCAATTTGGTGGAATTGGCGGTTCGGGTTTTGGGTCCTACGCTTCTGGTGGGCACGGCTCGTCATATGCGTATACAGCCAATATGGGCAACTGGAATGATGTTTTTACTAACATTCGTAATGGTAATGGTGCATTTTCAGATTTTGATTTTTCAAGTATTTTTGGGAATGCAGCAGGCTCATCAGGCTATACGCAACGCAGTGCCAAGGGTAGAGATCTAACGTTGTCTCTTACATTGAGCGCGCAACAGGCATATAACGGTTGTACACAGCGTGTGCGTTTTACGATTCCATCTACTAAAGAAAGTCAAACGTTAGAGGTAAAAGTTCCTGCTGGTGCTCAAAATGGCGGCAAGCTGCGGTATCGCGGTCGGGGAGAATATGGCATCGGTACCGGCGAACGTGGAGATCTTGTTATTACCACTTCTGTTTCGGATGATCCGCTTTTCCATCGCGATGGCGCAGATGTTCATATGGAGCTTCCTATTAGTATATATGAAGCCATATTGGGCGCCCATATAGACATTCCAACTCCTGATGGTGCCGAGCTTCGTCTTAAAATTCCCGCAGGTACACAAGACGGCAAGACATTTAGATTCAAAGACTTGGGTGCATGCGTACCTAAGAAAAAAGGTGCACGTGGCTCGCTTTTTGTTAGTGTGCGTGTAAAAATTCCTACGTATCTTTCTGCAAAAGAGCGTGAAACTTTTGAGCGTTTGCGTGATAATGATATGCAAGACTACAGAAAGGACGTGCGTGAGCATGGAGACGCGTGGAAAAAGCGCTAAAGATAAGCCGTTATACATGATCAGTGTTGCAGCCGAACTTACTGGCATGCATCCGCAAACACTTCGTGTCTATGAACAAAAAGGTCTTGTAAATCCTGGTCGTTCACGCGGAAATACGCGTTTGTATTCTGCTAACGATATAGAGCGCTTAAATCTTATCAGCAAACTCACCGATGAAGGTATTAATCTTGCAGGTGTGGTTCGTATTTTGGATATGCGTGAGCGCTCCGTTGCTCGTGATGAAGAAAACGATGCATTGCGCAAACGCATACGCGCGCTTGAAGATGAAGTCCACGAGCTGCGTATGCGCGAGCGTATAACCGCGCTTGCTCGCTATGATTCTAATAATCCCGAAACAATTATGCGTGGTTTATTATCTGGAGATACTCGAGACGCGTGATATAAACCATTTGGTGTGCGCGTAAGCTAAAGCTAGACTTTACTGTGTTCTATTCGCGGGTAGAACACGCCTTTTCCTTTTATTTTTTGCGTAATTTCTTACTTGTAGGATATGTGTAGACCTATAAATCTAATATGAATACACTTAGATAATGTATAAAGTAAGACTTAAGGGTAATACTTCTTAACAGAGATTGAGCCACGCGCTCAATCGTATAAAACAAATATTCGTAAATTTCATGAAAGAGGTGGTATGTATGCAGCTGTCTATGTGGTCCACTACAGCTCAGGAGTTGCTCCAACAGGCAATCGCCGCAGCTCAAACAGCACATGCATCGCAGGTGTTGCCGCTGCACGTTTTGGATGCGCTTCTTTCATCGCGTGAAAGAAATATATCAGCCATTATCGAAAAAATTGGCGGTGACGCCGGGGCTATCGAGCGCTCAGTGAAAGAGAAGCTTGCTAAGTTACCAGCAATAACAGGGCAAACTGTGCAAACTGAGCTAAGCAATCAGCTCATTGATGTGGCAAATAAAGCCGAGGCATATGCTCATAAACTTACCGATGATTACGTTACAACCGAGCATATTCTTTATGCGCTTGCGTCTACATCGGGTGATGCACAAAAAATCTTGCAAGATTTTGGTATTACCGCGCAGCACGTTGCAAAAGTTTACGAGGAATTGCGCGGAAACGATCGCGTTACTTCTGCTGACAGCAAGCCTCAGTTTAAGGCGCTTGAACAATACGGCAGAAACGTTTGCGCACTTGCTCGTGCTCACAAGCTTGACCCCGTTATTGGCCGTGTTGAAGAGATTCGCAGGACAATTCAGGTGCTTAGTCGTCGTACTAAAAATAATCCCGTACTCATTGGTGAGCCTGGTGTTGGTAAAACAGCAATTGTAGAGGGCTTAGCCGAGCGTATTGTTGCAGGTGATGTTCCGTCAAGCATCAAAGATAAAGAGCTTATCGAGCTTGATATGAGTGCGCTTGTTGCTGGAGCTAAGTATCGCGGCGAATTTGAAGATCGCCTTAAAGCGGTGCTTAAAGAAGTAGAAAAATCTCAAGGCCGAATTATTTTGTTTATCGATGAGCTTCATACGATTGTAGGAGCAGGGGCAACAGATGGTGCAATGGATGCTGGCAATATTTTAAAGCCTGCACTTGCGCGTGGCGCGCTTCATGCAATAGGAGCTACAACGCTGGACGAATACCGTAAATACATCGAGAAAGACCAAGCTTTGGCGCGTCGTTTTCAAACGGTGCTGGTAAAAGAGCCTTCTGTTGAGGACACGGTATCTATTTTAAGAGGCCTTAAACAAGCTTATGAGCAGCATCATCGTGTTCGTATTTGTGATGCTGCTCTGGTAAGTGCTGCAGATTTGTCTAATCGCTATATTAGTGAGCGCTTTTTACCTGATAAAGCAATAGATCTTGTTGACGAGGCAGCTTCTCAGCTTCGTATGGAGCTTGATTCGATGCCAGCAGATATAGATGCAAAGCAACGCGAACTCACTCGCATGCAAATTGAGGAGCAGGCGCTTAAAAAAGAGGATGACGATGCTTCTAAGGAACGTTTGAGTGCGCTTCAAAAAGAAATTGCAGACGCGCGTGAAATTCTTACAACTGCACGTGCAAAATGGTATAACGAAAAACACGCAATTGATAAGGTCCAAGACCTTAAATCAAAGATTGAACACGCAAAACGTGATATGGAATATGCCGCACAGACATCGGATTTGGCTCGCGCATCCGAGCTGCGTTATGCAACGATACCCGAGCTTGAAAAGCGCTATCAAGAAGCCGAAGCCGCTTTGCATGACAAGCAGGAAAATGGCGGCTTGCTTAAAGAGGAAGTAACACCTGAGGAAATTGCCGCCGTCGTTTCTTCGTGGACAGGTATTCCTGTTGCAAAAATGATGCAGGGTGAAATGTCTAAATTGCGCGGGTTAGAAGCTGTGCTGCACAAGCGTGTTATCGGACAGGACAAGGCTGTATCAGCTGTTGCAGCGGCTGTGCGCAGAAGTCGTGCAGGGCTTGCAGACCCCAATAAGCCACTGGGGAGCTTTTTCTTCCTCGGTCCTACTGGTGTAGGAAAAACCGAGCTTGCTAAAACGCTTGCCTCTACGCTCTTTGACGACGAGCGAGCTTTAGTGCGTATTGATATGAGCGAATACATGGAGAAGTTTAGCGTTCAGCGCCTCATTGGCGCACCTCCAGGATATGTAGGTTACGACGAAGGTGGACAGCTCACCGAGGCTGTGCGCAGGCATCCCTACTGTGTTATCTTGCTTGACGAAATGGAAAAAGCGCATCCTGATGTATTTAACATCTTGTTACAATTGCTTGATGATGGGCGCCTAACAGATGGACAAGGTCGTGTGGTGAGCTTTAAAAACTCAATCATTATTATGACCAGCAATGTTGGAAGTCAAATTATATCGCAAGCAACGCAGACAGGTTCATCGCTTACATCTGAAGATGTTAAAAATCGTGTAACGCAGGCATTGCGCGATACGTTTAAGCCAGAGTTCCTTAACCGAATTGACGATATTGTTATGTTTGACTCTCTTAATGCTGTAGCTATCGAGAAAATTGTTGATCTTCAGCTGAAATCAGTCCGCGAGCGACTTGCGCGCGAGCGCATGAGCCTTGTCTTAACTGACGCGGCGCATAAGCAACTGGCAACTCAGGGCTTTGACCCTGCATACGGCGCGCGTCCCCTTAAGCGCCTTATTCAAACGCAGGTGGTAGATACTATTTCTTCGCTTATTATTGATGGACGTGTTCATGAGGGAGATACGCTTGTGGTAGATGTAGATGCAGATCACAATTTTATAGCTCATCCAAAGGCATCTGGCACTCATACAGACCCTGCGCGTGAAGCTTCAACAAAAAAAGGATCTTCTCGCCTTGCGCAGAATATATCTTCTCGTAGAGGAGACAGCACTATCAGAGCCGAACGTGAAGACGACGACGGCTATGACCCGTATTCTGACCGCGCACCTTCGCAAGAAAAACTTTTTGAAAAGAATCCTTGGGATTAGTGAGAAGTGCTCTTAGCGGATGATGTTAACGGATGACGTCAGTGGATGATGTAAAAGAGAACGATAATAATTGCCACCACGATAAGCGCAGATAAAAACAAAAGTTTATTCATGCGTTGTTGTTGGATGCGCTGTTGTGGCTGGAAAATGGAACGCTTGTTGCGTGGAATTTCAAGATAGTGACCGTATTGAGATTTATTTAAGATCTCGGCATCCTTTCTTGAGATTCTGCGCTGACGGCGCTTAAGAGAAGAAGATTTTATAGTGCGAGAGTCAATGCCAGTAACGTCGAGATTATCAACTTCATCTTCCTGCAAGTCATTAATAGCTTCTTGTGTGTGATGTGGCTTGGTAGGACGTACATAAGGCACAGAACTCTCATCTGCGGTGTTGGTGGTATAGGCAAAAGGGTCTTCTACATAATCGGCAGTTGCGGCGCTGCGCTGCATATGATCCTTAGATTCACAGACGTCTTGGGTATCAGACATGTGTTTTTGTTGCGCACGACCGTCATTACCTGATATATCGTGTAAATCTTCTGTCATACAGCACCTCCGACAGCATTTGTTTTCTCACATTATTTATACCATAATACGCGCTTGAACGCGTAACTCTTTTAGGATTTTACATTTCAATACCTAACAATAGTAGACTTAGATTATATATGTGTAGCAATTATAAAAATATATATGAGGTTGTATAATATCTGTTAGTACGGGTACGTACCTATATGAAAATAAGAGGTTGTATAACCTCATCATTTAAGGAGTGATTCATATGGCTACTTTGGTTCCTTACAATCGTTTAGAGACACTTCGTCGTGCATTTGATCCTTTTGGTGACTTCTTCCAGGAGCCTGTAGAACTTTCAAATTTGTCCGATGCTCATACATTTAAGATGAATGTTGAAGATAAAGACACTTCCTATGAAGTTACTGCTGAGCTTGCTGGTGTAAAACGCGAGGATATAGATGTCGAACTTAATGAAGGTCGTCTGTCGATAGCTGTAACTAAGCAAGAAAGTGAAGAGGATAAGCACAAGAATTATCTGTACAAAGAGACATCTTCATGGAGTGCTACGCGTGGTGTTTATCTAAAAGATGCAGCAACACAAGGATTAAGCGCTCGTTTAGCCAATGGCGTGCTTACCATTACGGTTCCTAAACAGCAAGAAAAAGCAAACGTTACTAAGGTTTCAATCGACTAGCTTTTGTGCGTTTGGTCATAGGCGTATGCGCGACGACCATATGCTTATACGTGCGGTATCACGTTGTGTGATATCGCACGTTTTGTTTGGCACTTTTTGTTTTACTGTGATGAACAGGCGTTGTTCATATAATACGGTTACAATATTTTTCTGCATACTATCGTCTTATGTATTCAGGTTGACATTGCACATGACATTGCACCTATAAGCAAACATACAAAGCGCAGTTTTGAGGAGGTATACGTGCCAAGCGTTCAGGCTCGTTTTGCTCATACAACATCTTCTAGGTCTCAAGTGGAAGGATCTTCATCTGCACCGGTGCTTTTGATGGTCTCTGGTGGAGCCGATTCGTCGGCATTAACCCTGTTAGCTGCAACATCGCAGCTTGATCTTGAGGATGGTCGAGGTTGTGCACCAATTGCAAAAGAGCGACTGCACATTCTTCACGTAAATCACGGACTGCGCGGCGCATCCGCTCAAGCTGATGAGGAATTTGTACAAGAGCTTGCCTCTCATTTTGGCATTGTTTTTCATGTCGCACATGTAGATGTTGCCCGTCTTGCTGCACAAAAAACCTTATCAAGCGAGAAAAATATAGAAAATGTTGGTCGTATGGTGCGCTATAAAGTGGCCTTTGAATTGATAAAAAAACTGTGCCAGCAAACGCATACGCGCGTACAGGACGCACGTATTCTCACTGCTCATACAGCAAGTGATCGAGCAGAAACATTCTTTTTGAATGCAACTAAGGGGTCGGCACTGTCTGGTTTGTGTTCAATTCCTCGCCGTCGATCAATTATTGTTCGTCCACTTTTGGACACAACGCATGAAGAGCTCTGCGATATGCTTACCCAGCACGGTATGACCTGGTGCGAAGATCAAACCAATCACGATACGCATTATGCACGTGCATATATGCGCCACGTTATTGTTCCCAAGCTCAAGCAAAAAAATCCGCATTTGATTGAGCGAATTTGCTCAACTTGCGATATCTTGCGCGATGAAAACAACTATATGGATAACGTAGCGCGTCGTCATCTTGAGTCGCTTATAAGAAGAAAAACGGAAAGCGTATTAGTGCTTGATGCACTTCGTTTAAGCTCAGAAGATGTGGCTCTCGCGCGTCGTATGGTGCGTCTTGCACTTATACAGATGTCTTGTGATATTCGTCTTGATACCGCACATATTGAAGCTATTTTGCGCTGTGTTGCTGCTGGTATTGGCTCTTTAAGCCTTGCAAATTCATTGTCTGTTCGCGTTGAACATGGCATGCTTTTTATTCGCTTAACCACGCATAAGGAGGCGCTTCATCCTGCATGGATGCGTGTACCAGGTACGTTTTCGTGTACGCGCAATGCCGTGCCCTATACTTTAGCCGCCCGTGTGTATGCATGCCCTGCTCATATGCAACCCGAAGATTTTGCGCAAAAGCTCTCGCAAAGAACACAAGGTACCCATATAGTGTGTGATGCCGAAAGCCTTGGATTTGCTCTGGATTCTCGCCCGTCTTTACAGGGAGCTATGTTGTGGGTAGACAGTGCACAGCCTGCAGATGTTGTGTGTCCGTTTGGTATGAGCGGAAGATCCAAAAAAATTAGTGACCTCTTAAATGAGGCGCACATTCCCCTTGAGGAGCGCCCTCTCATTCCTATTGTTCGCCAAGCTCCCGAAGGAAAAATCGTGTGGGTTGCAAGCATTCGCTCAGATGAGCGTTTTCGTTGTACACCTCGTACTACAGTGATGCTAGAATTAAGTTTTACTCCTGCAAAATAACATTGGAGGAGCGTTGGTTTTAGGTGTTCATACTCTGTGCATATGTTCACGTGTAAAAAGTTAGGAGCTATATATCATGAGTGAGCTTCACCCCGATATCGAGCGCGTTATTTTAAGTGAAAACGATATTAAATCAATCGTAAGCCGTTTAGGTGCCGAAATTTCTAAAGATTACGAGGGTAAAAATCCCCTGTTTATTGCCGTTTTGCGCGGAGCATTTATCTTTGCATCCGATCTTTTGCGAGCCGTTACCATACCGTGCGCCATTGACTTTATGGCAGTGTCAAGCTATGGAGACGGGGTAAAAAGCTCGGGTGTTGTGAAAATCCTTAAAGACCTTGATACCAAAATTGAAGGTCGTGACATCATTATTGCCGAGGATATCCTAGACTCCGGTCTTACACTTAAATATCTTATCGAGCTGCTTCGTGCTCGCAAACCTGCTTCTATTCATGTTGCGGCATTTTCAGTGAAAGATATCCCCAATCATAAACCGGCAATTGAGCCACGCTACGTAGGTACACATGTTCCTGATTCCTTTATTGTGGGTTATGGTTTAGATTATGCCGAGCGTTACCGCAATTTACCCTATGTTGGCGTACTTAAGCCTCAAGTTTATTCACATTAAACGCTATAAGAACGTATAAGGAGTTTGTTCGTGTTGGAAAACAGACCAGATCAGAAAGAATCGCCTACGCCTACCTCTGCTCCTGCGCAAACGTCGCAGACAAAGCCTTCTGAACAGCAGGCAATCAAACGTGCAGATGCTCATGACAACACTTTGCAACATAATGAGCCTGTCCAAACGCCTGAACGCGAGAATGCATCTCACCAAGAGGACACATCTCAACAAAGTCGTTTCAAAAACCTCAATTTAGATGATTTAAGTGTTGATGAACTCAACGATATTATCGATGCGTTTTCTAAAAATAAGTCACCACGGCGCAAACGCATATGGATTATCTTTGCGTTGCTTTTAGCTGCGTGGCTTGCGTATTGTGCCTATAATGCCTTTTTTGCTTCACCTCAAGATACCCTTACAACCAATCAGTTTGTTGAAGCGGTTAATCAAGAGCAAATCACCAAGGTTGTTTATAAAACTCAAGACAGCAGCATTACAGGCGTTTATACTAATTCCAATGACATTTCGCGCCATTTTAAGACCTATTACATAGGGCACGATAGCCTACAAAAGCTCATGCAAGACCATCCAACAATTGCGTTTAGCATCGACACTTCAGACGATTCCATGATTAAAACAGTGATCTCAGCAATTGTGCCAACGGTTTTGATTGTTGCTGCGCTGTTCTTCCTTATGAATTCAATTTCCGATCAAAATGGGCGCGCTATGTCGTTTGGTAAAGCGCGCGCACGTGTTGGAGAAAAAAGTCGCCCCAAAACAACTTTTAAAGATGTTGCAGGTATTGATGAAGCTGTTGAAGAGCTTAAAGAAGTGCGCGACTTTCTTAAAGATCCTAAGCGCTATAAAAAATTAGGTGCCAAAATTCCGCGCGGCGTGCTGTTAGTGGGAGCGCCAGGAACGGGCAAAACGTTGCTTGCAAAGGCAGTAGCAGGAGAGGCGGGAGTGCCGTTCTTCTCTATTTCGGGTTCAGATTTTGTTGAAATGTTTGTTGGCGTAGGCGCTTCTCGTGTTCGCGACCTCTTTAAGCAGGCAAAACATGCAGCTCCTTCCATTATTTTTATCGACGAAATAGATGCAGTTGGCCGTCAGCGTGGAGCTGGAGTTGGCGGTGGTCATGATGAGCGCGAACAAACGCTTAATCAGTTGCTGGTAGAAATGGATGGTTTTGCAGAGAGTGACGCAGTTATTCTTATTGCTGCAACCAATCGTCCTGACATTTTGGATCCAGCACTTTTGCGCCCTGGTCGTTTTGATCGACGTGTTCAAGTTGATCCTCCTGATATCAAAGGCAGAAAAACCATTCTTGAGGTTCATGCTCAAAATAAACCACTTGCACCCGATGTGCGGCTTGGGGCACTTGCAAAACTGACGCCTGGATTTACGGGCGCTGATTTGGCCAATCTTTTGAATGAAGCTGCACTTCTTACAGCGCGTCGTCATAAGCAGATAATTGGTATGAACGAAATAGAAGAGGCTATGGAGCGCGTGATAGCTGGGCCAGAAAAGAAGGGTCGCGTTATGACCGAAGAGGAAAGGCGCACCATTGCCTACCACGAAAGTGGACATGCTCTTGTTGGCCATATTCTTAAACATGCTGATCCTGTACATAAAATTTCAATCATTAGTCGTGGCTCTGCGCTTGGTTATACGCTTCAATTGCCCGAGCAAGATAAAGTGCTTGAAACTAAAAATGCTATGTTGGATCAGTTGGCAGTTATGTTGGGTGGTAGAACTTCCGAAGAGCTGTTTTGTGGAGATATCACCACCGGTGCAAGCAACGATCTTGAAAAGGCTACTAAACTTGCACGCAAGATGGTTATGCGCTATGGCATGAGCGACGAGCTTGGTGCTCAGGTGTACGGCGAGGCACAACATGAGGTATTTTTAGGTCGCGACTATGCCCATGGTTCAAATTACTCTGCCGAAACATCTAAACGTATTGATGATGAAGTTGAGCGTATGATGCGCCGTGCACACGAGCGCGCTGAACAAGTTTTAGCTTCGCGTAAAGAGTTGGTACGGACGATGGTTGACGTACTGCTTGCGCGCGAAACGGTTGAAGGTGAGGCCGTTCAAGCTTTGCTCGATGGTAAGTGGGAACACTATCTTCAAAACCACCCTGAATATATGGAGAACGACATAGACCAAAACGCGGACACAAGTGCACGTGCTTAACCGTGCATGCTATATGTGCTGTATGTACGTATAACTTGTAGTTCATAACACTTTTGCGCCTATGTGCTTGAGACGCCGTAATGCTTTGCTGCTTGCGGCGTTTTTTGTAGTATGATTACCATATCTGCAACGCATACATACCGCAGATTAACAACGAGCGAGGAATCATATGGATATTAACCAAACATGTTATCAAGCAGGCTCTTCAAAATCATCTATTCGCGAGCTTGCAGCATTTGCTCAAAAGAGACAAGCAGAAATAGGAAACGAGAATGTTTTTGACTTCTCAATCGGCAATCCAAGTGTTTCGGCTCCAGCATCGGTCAAAGCTTCTATTCTTAAAAATCTTGAGCTACCTTCATTAAGCCTGCATGGGTATACACCAGCTTCGGGATTGTATGAGGCTCGCCATGCTGTTGTGTGCGCGCTTAATCAAAAATATCATACCGATTACAATCCAGACGACCTCTATCTTACCTGTGGTGCTGCTGCATCGGTGTCTATTGCGTTGCATGCGGTTGTTTGTCCAAGTGATGAAGTTATTGTTATTGCTCCTTTTTTCCCTGAATATAGTGTATGGATTGACGCTTGTGGTGCTCGCGAAGTTATAGTTTTAGCTAATCAGCACACCTTTGATATTGATTTTGAGGCACTGTCTGCTGCGATTTCTCCTAAAACTAAAGCAATTATTATCGACTCGCCCAACAATCCTGTAGGCGTTATTTATCCAAAAGAAACGCTTACGCGCCTGAATGAGCTTATAAAAAATGCTATGAACACGTTTGGTCATCCTCTTTACGTTATTTCTGATGAACCTTATCGCGAACTGAGCTATGGGACATGTGTTCCTTGGGTTCCCGATTATATCCAAACATCTATAGTGTGCTATTCATATTCAAAATCGCTGTCTTTACCTGGTGAGCGTATTGGATGGGTTTTGGTGCCTTCGTCTAACCCATATCACGACAAGCTTATCCCGTCTGTAGCAGGAGCAGGTAGACGTTTGGGATTTGTGTGTGCTCCAGCACTATTTCAGCGAGTTCTTATCGATTGTGCGCAAGAACCTGCACCAGTTGAGGCGTATAACACAAATAGGTGCGAGCTCATGCATATTCTAGATGATCTGGGCTATTGCTATATTAAGCCGCAGGGTGCTTTCTATCTGTGGATGCGCGCGCTCGAAGATGACGCCGAACATTTTTCTTATGTGGCGCGCACGTTTGAGCTCATGCTTGTCCCCTCAAATAGTTTTGGATGCAAAGGATGGGTTCGTATTGGTTATTGCGCTGATCTAGACACTATTAAGCGCTCACGAAAAGCTTTTGAGCTTCTCAAGCGCGCCTATGACAACAAGCGCTGACAAGCGTGTTTAGCTGGTTAACGACATGCGCCTGTGTAGGCACACGCCACTTTAATCTACGGGTCTCAAAGGCTTGCTTAGCTGCATAAAGCTTTGCGTACCGCTTAAGCGTCTCATACACCGCATACCGAAATCCATCGCGTCAACATGTAACTTTTGCTATGCTTAACACAAGATTTTATTTCGTGTTCGCCCCCATGCATAAAGAGGTGTATGTATGATACGGATTGCATGTGACACTCATTCTCATACGCTTTTATCACGTCATGCCTTTTCAACCATTCAAGAAAACGTGCACGCAGCTGCCATAGCTCGTTTAGAGTTGTTGGGCTGTACGGATCACTTTTCTTCGATGATCACCAAAGAAGTTAACCTTGAGCGCGCGCAAACGTATGATTTGCGTGATTTTCAGCATTTTATTAACTATTCTGCATGGCCTTCAAGTTGGGAAGGCGTTCGCGTATTACATGGCTGTGAAGTTGATATTGTTGACATGGAAGGCCATATTTTTGGCGAAGATATTCCCGTTCGCTATCAAATTGGCGGTCGGCTTTATGATCATGTTGAAAGTTTGGCAGATAAGGTTTGCTCGCAGTGTGATTATGCACTTGCTTCGCTGCATAACATAGATTTTGCTCGCCAGGCATCTAAGTCCGAGGTAACGCGCATGTATATGAAAGCCTTGGATAATCCGTACGTGTTAATTTTAGGCCATACGGGTCGTTATGGTGTTGATTTTGATATTAAAGAGCTTTGCGCGTACGCAAAGGAAAAAGGCAAGCTTATCGAGATAAACGAGGCAACGCTTGCTGGGTATCCAACCAATACCTGCAAAGAAATTGCGCTTTGTTGTGCAGAAGTTGGAACTATGATTGCCACGGGCTCTGATTCTCACATTTCGATGCATATCGGTCAATTTTCGCACGTTAAAAAGCTTCTGGAAGAAATCCATTTCCCCCAAAAGCTTATCGCAACAACCGATTCGGCAACATTTTTACGTGTTATGCACCGTGCTCTTGGCACACAAGAACCCACAAACAACTAAAGTTCTTGCGCACTTGTTACAGCTCAAGCTCAAGGCCTACCGGACAATGGTCGCTTCCATATATCTCGTTATAAATGGCACTTGAGGTAACCGTGTTGGCTATTCTGTTTGAAACAAGAAAATAGTCAATTCTCCAGCCTGCATTTCTTTCGCGCGAGCGCATACGGTAACTCCACCAGCTGTATGCTCCTTCAAGCGTGGGGTGTGCAGATCTAAAGGTGTCGGTAAATCCTGCATCTAAAAGGTCTGAAAAGCCTGCGCGTTCTTCATCAGAAAAGCCAGCATTTTCGTGATTTGACGCTGGGTTTTTAAGGTCTATTTCTTGGTGCGCAACATTAAAGTCTCCGCAGGTTATAACAGGTTTTTGAGCATCTAAGCTTACCAAAAATTCGCGATACGCCTTGTCCCATTCCATGCGCTCATCCAGACGTGCAAGCTCGTTTTTAGAGTTGGGCGTGTAAACGTCTACAAACCAAAACTTTTCAAACTCCAGCGCGCAAACGCGACCCTCGTTGTCTGCTGCTTTGCAGCCTATGGTATGAATAGTTGATAGGGGCTTTTCACGAGAAAACACAGCTGTCCCCGAATAACCTTTGCGCTCAGCATAGCTCCATGTTTGTGTATATCCACTCAAATCAAGATCTACTTGTCCTGCCTGTAATTTTGTTTCTTGGATGGCAAAAACATCGGCATTGAGTGTCGAAAAAATTTCTAAAAAACTTGGTTCTTTTTTAAGCGTCGCTCGAAGCCCGTTTACATTCCACGATACAAAACGATACGGGTGTTTTTGTGACATATGCGATCTCCTTTATATTGCGTCGTGCACTTTGTGTAGTATAGAGATACCTACATGCCGCACGCGCTCGACATTTAGATCTTGCATGGTAAGTGCGCTTGCATGGGTAACATTTCTTAAGAGGAAGTATTGCCCAACTGTGTACCATATTACATGTTTGCTTAAAAGGATAGAAGATATTCATATGAACAAGAAATGCTCCGATAGTGCTCATGCCCCAGGTTTATCTGCCGATATGGATGAGCAGCAGTTGAATAAAATTCAAGAAGGTGTTCGCCTTATTTTAGAGGGTTTAGGAGAAGATACCACGCGCAGTGGTTTGCTTGATACGCCGGCTCGTGTTGCTCGCGCGTTGCACGAGTTTATACAGACAACGCGTCTATCTAATCAAACTATTTTTGAAAAAAGTTTTAATGCGCAATGCAATGATATTGTTGTGGTAAAAAACATCGCATTTTCTTCGTTGTGTGAGCATCACCTGTTGCCGTTTTACGGTGTGGCTCATATTGCATATTTGCCAAGCGCCGATGGTCATGTGTGCGGTTTATCTAAACTTGCACGTATTGTCGATAAATATGCTCATCGCCTACAAATTCAGGAAGGCCTAACCCAGCAAATTGCCGAGGCAATTATGGATGGTACGCACGCGCAAGGGGTATATGTATGCATGGACGCAACGCATACCTGCATGTCGCTTAGAGGTGTTTGTAAACGCGAGAGCACCACGCGCACACAAAGCACGCTTGGCGTGTTTACCAACATGGATAAAAAACAGGAAGTTATGCGGTTATTATTCGGGTAAAATAGAGGAAACCGATACAATTCGCGCATTTGGAGGGCTTATTTATGCTACGTCAAGATTATTCCGTTTGGCATTGCGGACAGCATGATATTTCACTATCACGTCCTCGCATTATGGGTGTATTAAACGTCACGCCTGATTCTTTTTCAGACGGTGGAGAAAATCTTGATGCAACAAAAGCCATTGCTCACGCATTGCGCATGCTCGACGAAGGTGCAGACATTATCGACGTTGGGGGAGAGTCAACGCGGCCTGGACATACGCCTGTGAGTGCCGAAGAAGAAGCACAACGTGTGGTGCCGGTTATTCGGGGAATCTTAGAGCAAGCGCCCCAAACTGTAATTTCTATTGATACACGTCATGCGTCCGTGGCAAAAATGTGCGTTCGTTTGGGTGCTTCTATTATCAACGATGTTACGGGCTTTTCGGACCCCGAAATGATTAAAGTAGCTGCTCAAACCGATTGTGGTTGCATTATTATGCATTGGGAAAAATTCAGCAACCAGCCCATGCGAAAATCCGTTCAACTCGATAGTGCACGCCCTGTACGCGAACGTATTGTTCCTCAAAGTTCGCGCCGTTTTACGCTTCCTGACGAAGGTCCTATTATGCGCTCAATTATGGGATTTCTAGGAGATCAAGCGCGCCTTCTAATGCGTGCAGGTGTTAATCACAACAGAATTTGCATAGATCCAGGCCCGGGCTTTGATAAAGACGCCAACGAAAATGTAGTTATTCAACGTGCTATGCACAAACTTGTTTCTATGGGATACCCTGTCTTAACTGCTGTTTCTCGTAAAAGATTTGTGGGAGCACTATCTTCGGTGGCAGTTGCTAATCGTCGCGATAGTGCAACGATGGGTATATGTATTGCCGCAATTGCTGCTGGTTCTCGAATCGTGCGCGTCCACAACGTTAAAATGGCAGCAGAAGTTATCAACGGTTACTGGTCTTGTTCGCAACCCGATGCGCGTCAGGCATTTATTGCGCTTGGTTCAAATACGGGCGATTATATGGCAAATCTTACCTTGGCGGTAAAACGAATCAACGAGATCCCACTTACAGGCGTTGTGCAGGTAAGTCATGTCTACGAAACCGAGCCAGCATATGGCATTGCAACAAAAGTTGCAAACGCGGTAGTTGAAGCGCGCACCGAGCTTGCACCGCTTTGCTTGCTTGATGAGCTTATGGCAATTGAAAAAGAGCTTAAACGCACACGTTCAACTAAGTCGCGCACGCCGCAGCCGCGTACTATTGATTGCGATTTGTGCTATGTTGAAGGCGAAACGCACGCAGGGCAAAAGCTCACTTTGCCTCATCCGCGCCTTGCCGAGCGTGATTTTGTACTTGTACCCATGGAAGATTTAATGCACGATCCAGTACGTTTTCTGTCTCACGCAGGAATTGAGGTTCTTCCCCCCGAACAAAGGGTAGGCCATGTTATAGCAGACTTGGGTACCGTTGATTGGGAGTAGTATGAGCTGGGATAACACTAAGGACAGACCTTCTCATGAGCCGTTTTGTATTGCGCACATACGTATACGGCCACAGGTTCCACAACATCTTATAAGTGGATTGCCTTGGATCTGCTCGTTAGGCATATACGACGCATGTGCTCACACGCTTAATCCTCAAGTGCATATTTGTTGGCCATATCGTGTTGAAGTTGAATTATATTACGAGCGCTTAACCTTTGATATTGTGCATCACGGTGGATGTGATGAAGGTGGCGTGTTTGTTGATCTCGACATTATTTGCCAAGGTGATACGCCTACCGTTCAGGCGCTTCCTGTTGATTTTGACACCACTTTGCAGTCTTGTCTTATGGATCGTATTACCGCATGGCAGCACGCGCTTTCAAAGACACCAGCTGTTGCAGGTCCGCTTGCTTTTGTAGCGTCGGAATATTTTGATCATGTTGATCATATGGGCCAACAAATTGCAGTTCATCCCAAAGACGGAAGTGCTCCATATGCAGCTACCCTTGCTGGAGTAGACGTATGGGGTAGAGCCGTAGTAACGCTTAACGATGCAGCAGAGCGCACCTTAGCCCCCGAGCAAGCGTCATTGCACGCAGTTTTATAAATTTTAAAATTCAATCTTGCAAATTATTTTTAAGTAAGGTATAACGAGCGTGAGTTTGTTTTGCGCTTTATAAGTCTTATGGCGTACCGCGCGAGCCTTGGTGGGCGGAGCGCGCATGAACAGACTTAATTTGTACATCAACTATAAGGAGGTGGGATGTATGGACGCAAACAGTACAGGTCACAGTAAGAACAAAAGTCATAGTTGTTCTTGCGGTCGAAGTAGACGTATAAATAGTTGCAAAGAAGTGCATATATCTCATCTTTGCCTGATGGTCACATATACATGTGGCACAGGAGTTGATGCTTATGAAGAACATCTGGAGCACTGTCAAACGCATTAATAACCGTAAGACCTTATCGTCATCACAAACATTTTCATCTCAAGATACTCATGCCATTATTTCAAAACGTAAGCGTTTTGATGGTAGTGGATTATCTCAGAAAAATACGGTAGACGTTTCGCACGAAGAGCGTCTTACATTTGCGGCTACACACAGTAAAACTGCGGTGTTGGGCTATGTACAAAGCTCGCAAGAAGGTTTAACTGAGCGCGAGGTCATCAATCATCGTGCGCGTTACGGCACCAATTACATTACGCATAAACGCGAAAAAAGCCCAGTCCATCAACTTATAGAAGCGTTTATCAATCCCTTTACCGCTATATTGTTCGTGCTGGCAATTATATCTGGACTTAACGATGTTGTATTCCCACTGCTTTCAATGTTTGACCAAACACCCGATGATTGCAGCTACACAACAGTTGTTATTATTGTTGTTATGGTAACCATTTCGGGATTACTGCGCTTTATTCAAGAGCTTAAGAGCAATAATGCTGTTCATCAGCTTATGGTGATGATTAAAACTACCTGTTCTGTTCTTCGTAAAGGCGATACAGACCAGCCTACAAACGAGCAACTTGTGCACCGCGAGACTGCTGTGCGTGAAATACCTTTGGACGAATTAGTTGTAGGAGATCTTATCTATTTAAGCACGGGTGATATGGTACCTGCAGATGTTCGCCTCATCGAAACTCACGATTTGTTTGTTAATCAGGCATCTTTAACGGGTGAAAGCGAACCTGCAGAAAAAATTGCTGCAACACAAGCGCACCAAGCGAGTGTAACTGATTACGTCAATATTGCTTTTATGGGGACAAATGTTATATCTGGAAGCGGTTGGGCAATTGTGGTGTCTACCGGCATCCATACGCTTTTTGGAAGCATGACTCGTGCGCTGGACGAAAAAGATCCCCAAACAAGCTTTGCAAAAGGCGTTAACGCGGTAAGTTGGGTACTCATTAGATTTATGTTGGTTATGGTGCCCATTGTATTGATGATCAACGGTTTTACCAAAGGCGATTGGGTAGCGGCATCGCTGTTTGCAATTTCGGTGGCGGTAGGTTTAACACCAGAAATGCTTCCTATGATTGTTACCACGTGCTTAGCCAAAGGCGCCGTTTTAATGAGCAAAAAGCAGACCATTGTAAAGAATCTCAATTCTATTCAAAATTTTGGTGCTATGGATATTCTTTGTACCGATAAAACAGGAACGCTTACTCAAAACGATGTGGTACTTGAATATCATTTGAACATTCATGGCAAAGATGACTTACATGTGCTAAGAAGCGCATATCTTAATAGCTATTTCCAAACGGGATACAAAAATCTTATGGATGCAGCCATTATTAAGAAAACTGAAGAAGTGGAATCCGCTGATAAAGAGCTTGAGGATCTGTCAGAAGCGTATACCAAGCTTGATGAGATACCGTTTGACTTTAAGCGTCGTCGCTTATCTGTTGTTGTAAGGGGCTCCGAAGGCACTACGGTGATGGTTACTAAAGGTGCTGTTGAAGAAATGCTTTCAATTTGTACGCAGGTGAGAGACGCAGACGCTGTGAAAGACCTTACTGCTGAGGTAAAAACCAAGATTTTACAGATGGTATCTTGCCTTAATGACCGCGGATTTAGAGTCCTTGCGCTTGCAGTAAAAAACGATCCATCGCCTGTTGGCGCGTTTAGCGTTAGTGACGAATGCTCGATGTGCTTTTTAGGGATCCTCGCATTTCTTGATCCACCCAAAGAAAGCGTTGCTTCTACATTGGCGGCTCTTCGTAGCCATGGTGTAACCACCAAGATTTTGACGGGCGACAACACGCAGGTTACGCGTACTATTTGTAAAGCTGTAGGTTTGGAAGTGAGCTCAATTCTTGAAGGTAGTGACATCGAAGATTTAAGTGATACACAGCTTTGTGAGCGTGCACAAACAACTACTGTTTTTGCAAAGCTTACTCCCGAACAAAAAGCCCGTATCGTGCGTGTTTTGCGCGAATGTGGTCACACCGTTGGATATATGGGTGATGGTATTAACGATGCGGCCGCTATGAAACAAGCCGATATTGGAATATCGGTTGATAGCGCGGTTGACGTGGCAAAAGAGTCGGCAGATATCATTCTGCTACAAAAGGATCTAGGCGTTTTGGAGCAAGGTATTATTGGCGGTAGAAAAACGTTTGCCAATATGGTGAAGTATATAAAGATGACGGCATCTTCTAACTTTGGTAATGTGCTTTCGGTGCTTATTTCTTCTGCGCTGCTTCCGTTTTTGCCTATGCAAAGTATCCAGCTTATTTTGCTGAATCTTATTTATGATCTTTCCTGCACAGCCATTCCTTGGGATGGGGTAGATCGCGAGATGATCGAACGCCCACGCGCGTGGAATGCGTCATCCATCGGTAAATTTATGATCTGTTTTGGACCTATAAGCTCAATCTTTGATGTGCTTACGTTTGCCGTTATGTTTTTAGTAATATGTCCGCTTTGCGTATCGGGCGGTGTTGTATGGTGGGATTTGCCAAGTGTATTTAGCGGCGCGCAACTTGCATATGTAAGAGCTGCATATTGCATGCTTTTCCAAACGGGCTGGTTTGTTGAGTCTATGTGGAGCCAAACGCTTGTTATTCATATGATCCGTACGTCAAAGATACCGTTTATTCAAAGTAACGCATCGTGGCAACTTACCCTGTGCACCTCGTGCGCTATTGCTCTTCTAACGCTGATACCGTTTTCGCCATTGGGATCTGTGTTGGGATTGTGTCCTCTACCTTTGATCTTCTTTGCATATTTAGCGATATGTGTCTTGTTGTACATGGTACTCACAACACTCTGCAAAAAACTGTATATTCACCATTATGGTGAGTTGCTCTAGGTTTAGCACGTATTTTTATGCACGATAATGCCTCTTTGTGTTGGGGGTCATTATCGTGCATATATTATGGTGTACGTGTTATTGCGTATGCTCACTATGTTTTGCGTGCCATGTCCTAATTTGGTAGATACCGCGAACGGTGAGATCCAGGTCAACGCTTTCAAATAAGGTGGTTGCACCAGCCACCATGTTTGCGCAGCCTCCCGTAGCTATGACATGAGCATCTGGTTCGTCAAGCTCAGCTTTTATTCTGCTTACCATACCTTCAACCTGTGCTGCAGCACCAATAATAATTCCTGATTGTATGTTGGTTTCGGTAGTAGTCCCTATAGTTGCCGACGGCACCACTAACGGCACGCTTGATAATTTTGCAGCACGTGCAAATAGGGCATGCGCCGAAAGCAAAAGTCCGGGCATAATAACGCCACCGCAAAATCTGCCCTGTTTATCAACAATATCAATATTAGTAGCAGTTCCAAAATCGACGACAATAGATGAGGGACCATACGTGTTATACGCACTTACCGCATTGGCAACGCGATCAGCACCTACCTCATGAGGATGAGGAACGCAGATTGGTATGCCACAGTCTTGTGTTGCATCAATAACGTAGACATCAGCGCTTTGAGAGATGCGTTTCATCGCGTGTGACCATTGTTGCGTAAGTAAAGGTACCACGCTTGCAATTGCAACATGGCATATGTGGCCTAGGTCTACGTTTGACATACGAAAAAACCCATCCAAATGCATTTGGAGCTCATCGGGGGTATTACTCGATGTTGTAGCCATACGCCATAGATGAATAAGCGTTCCTTGCTCATTAAACAGACCAAGATTTGTTTGTGTATTTCCAACATCAATTGCAAGCAGCATGGGACAAGTTCTTTCTCTAAGGGACGTGCTCATAATTTTATACAAGCATTAAAACAGCAACATCTTATGTAGGTAAGTCCTTATAGGTAGCACTTTGTGCGTTGAGTATTAGTTATCGCTTGCCCGAAAGATAAAGTTATCAATAAGACGAGTTTTCCCTATGTATACTGCAATCGCGCATAAAGCTGTTTTGTCTTGTTCAATTTCCGTAATTTTGGTAATCGTGTCAAAATCAACCATTTTAACGTAATCAATACGTGCAAGTGGCTCGGCTTCAATTATGTTTCGCATAGCGCCCACAATTTCTTGCGCATTACGAATTCCTCGCTGTGCCATATCTTGACCTGCAAAAATAGCTTTTGACAGGCAAAGTGCAGCCTTGCGTTCATCTGGGGTAAGATACGTATTACGTGAGCTTTTTGCGAGGCCATCTGCCTCGCGAATAATAGGGCATCCAATAATTTTTATATCAAAATTAAGATCTTTGACCATACGCTTAATAACAGATAACTGTTGTGCATCTTTTTGTCCAAAATACGCACGATTTGGTTGGATAATGTTAAAAAGTTTTGAAACTATCGTACATACGCCCCTAAAATGAATGGGGCGTGAAAGGCCACATAATTCCTGCGTAAGCCCCTCAACACTCACATACGAGCATGCGTGAGGAAGATACATTTCTTCTGGCTTTGGATTAAATAAAAGGCTTGCACCTGCGCGTTCACAGCAGGCGCAGTCGCGCGCTAGATCACGAGGGTAACTTTCAAGATCCTCACCCACACCAAATTGTGTGGGATTTACAAAATCTGATACAACTACAAAATCATTTTCAGCTGAGGCGCGTTTTATAAGACTCTCATGGCCTTCGTGGAGAAAACCCATGGTAGGCACAAGTGCAATTGTTTTGCCTTGTGCTTTTTGTTGAGCAATTATCTTTCTTACTTCGCAAATTGTGCTGACAACGTTCATGTGAACTCCTTTATGCGACACATCGTGTTGTAATAAAACTTGCGCACGTTATATGCGCGTACACTCATGATTTGCAGTAAGAGGATCTACTGACTAAAATCGAGCTCATTTTACCATGTGAAGCCGTCTTAAGAAACCTCATGCGAGGCATCGGTATTATCGGCGTGCCTCTCGCACCAACACGCGCGCCTAAAACGTGATGAAACTATGTGATTTAGCGTGCTCACTGCACTAAAAATTAATTTTGGCAACAAACATACAAAACTCTGCTAAACTGATAAGGCTTTTTATCTTCATATGCCAAAGCATATGAAGATGACATCCAAGCCTGATCGGAAACCAGGCAAACAAGAAGGAGTCCTGTCATGAAGCAAGGTATTCATCCAAATTATGTAGAGTGCACGGTACGCTGCACGTGCGGTAATACATGGCAAACACACTCTACTAAATCTGAGCTTACTATCGATTTATGCGATAAGTGCCACCCGTTCTATACCGGTCAACAAAAGCTCGTTGACACCGGTGGACGTGTTCAGCGCTTCTCTAACAAATTCGGTGGAGCTGCTGCAGCTCAACTTAAGGCTGCCCAAGAAGCTAAAGAGGCAAAAGCTGCTAAAGCTGCAGAAGAAGCTGCTGCTCAAAAAGCTGCTGCCGAAGAAAAAGCTGCTAAAAAAGCAAAGCGTGCTGCTGAGTTTGAAAAGCGTGCTGCAGCTAAAGCAGCTAAAGAAGCTGCAAAGCAACAGGCAGACGCTGCTGCTGCTCAAGATGCAGTTGAGCAAGCTGCCGATAAAACAGAAGACGCAGCAAAGGATGCTGAATAACAGCAGTTTTGCGCTCTGTTAACCTACCGAACTTACATATGCCGGTATCAGGAGCACCTATCTGAATAAGAAGGTGCTCTTTTTTCAGAGAAATTTTCTTCGTGAACTTGTAGATATTGCAAGCATCCATCTGTTATTGGGCATATAGTAGTTTGTACCTACTTTTGTACCTAACTTTATGTTCTTCGTTACAGCTTTGAGGAGCTCATATGCGTGACAAACTTGAAAAGCTCATTGCCGCTTATGCCGAGCTTGAAAAGAAAATGATCGATCCTGCAATTGTTGCCGATCCAAAAGAATATGCTCGTATAGCAAAAGAGCACGCACGCCAAGGCGATCTTGTTGCGCGTGCACGCGAATATCTTCAAGCACTTGATGACATTGAAGCAGCTAAAGAAATGCTTCACGATGCCGATGCAGACGAGCGAGAAATGTTGCAGGAAGATATTGCTGCAAACGAAGAGAAGCTTCCAGCGCTTGAAGACGAAATTAAGATCATGCTTATTCCGGGCGATCCCAACGATGAAAAAGATACTATCGTAGAAATTCGCGCAGGTGTTGGCGGAGATGAGGCAGCTATTTTTGCTGGTGATCTGTACAAAATGTACGAGCGCTTTGCTGAAAGTAAAAATTGGAAAGTTGAAATTCTCTCGTCGAGTCCTTCAGAAGTAGGCGGCTTTAAGACCATCGAATTTAAAATGCTGGGCGAAAAAGTATATTCTGTTATGAAATACGAGTCAGGTGTACATCGTGTTCAGCGCGTCCCAAAAACCGAAAGCCAAGGTAGAATCCAAACTTCAACCGCAACGGTTGCCGTTTTACCTGAAGCCGACGAAATTGATATTCAAATTGATCCCACCGATTTACGCATAGACACCTATTGCGCGTCAGGCCCTGGTGGTCAGTGCGTCAATACTACGTATTCTGCTGTTCGTATAACGCACCTACCAACAAATACAGTTGTACAGTCGCAAGATCAGCGTTCTCAAATTCAAAACCGAGAAGTTTGTATGCAAATGTTACGCGCTCGCCTGTATGAGATGGAACTCGAAAAACAGCAAGAAGAGCAGGGTGCTGCGCGTCTTTCACAAATTGGACACGGCAATCGTTCCGAGAAAATCAGAACGTACAATCAGCCGCAAGATCGTGTAACCGACCATCGTATTGGCTTTAATGCAACGTATAACGGTGTTCTGCTTGGAGATACGCTTATTTCTATCATCGAAGCCCTTGCTGCAGCTGAGCGTGCCGAAAAACTTGCAAAAGCCGTGTAAATAAACGCATGAATCAAACTGTCTGGACTATCAAATCAATTCTTTTGTGGACAACAGCCTACTTAACAAAAAAGCACGATGAACACCCTCGTTTATCAGCAGAAATACTGTTAAGTTCTGTTATGGGGTTTTCTCGCGTTGAACTCTATTTACACTATGATCAAGTGTTAGATGCAAGCCAACTTAACGCTATGCACCAACGTGTAGAAGCGCGCTCTCAGGGAAAACCTCTTCAGTATATTACAGGAGAAATGCCGTTCAGACATATTATTATGCAATGCAAGCCTGGTGTTTTGATCCCTCGTCCCGAAACAGAAGTTTTGGTAGATATTGGAATCGCTGCACTTAAAGAGGCTCATGAATACCATCGTCAGCCACGCGTGTTAGAGATAGGAACAGGAAGTGGCTGTATTGCTTTATCGCTTGCGTCCGAGGTGGACAGCTGTACGGTACTTGCTACCGATGTTTCTCAAGACGCTTTAGAGTTAGCTCAACGTAATTGCCAGGCGCTTCATTTGGAGCATCGCGTAACGTTTGTTTCTTGTAGCATCGCGCAAGGCGTTGACTCGTCTTACTGTGGCCAATTTGACCTGCTTATTTCTAATCCTCCCTATGTTCCAACCTCGGTGGTTAAAACTTTACCTGCCGAAGTTGCTCTGTTTGAGCCTCATCTTGCTTTAGATGGGGGAAAAGACGGTCTTGATATCTTTCAAAAAATTTTGGAAACCGCGCCACATATGCTGCGTCCTGGTGGTATGTTATGTGTTGAGCTTTTTGAAGATAATGTTGATAAGGCGCACGCGCTCTGTGTTGCCTCAGGCGTTTGGCAAAAAGTTTATATTGAGCGCGACCTAACACATCGCAAGCGGTTTTTGGTTGCTCGGTTAAAGGGAGATTTTGGAGCTATGACCACGCAGGAACACCAGTTAAAAGCCCAACGTGAAAACAAGATTGTAAAGGTTGACCAGAATAATCCTGATCCACAGATTATTGATAAGGCGGCCGATGTTCTTGCACACGAAGGTGTTATTATTACTCCCACCGATTCTGTGTATGGTATAGGTTGTGTTGCTTTACCTCATAACGCTGCACATAAGAGAACTTTTGAAATTAAACATCGAGATCTTCGACAAACGCTTCCCTGGCTTATAGGAGATGAGTCCGACCTCATGCGCTATGCTGTAGACGTCCCTGCATGGGCACAAAAGTTAGCGCATACGTTTTGGCCTGGCGCTTTGACCTTGGTGGTAAAAGCATGTGATGACGTTCCTCAAGAATACGTTCACGCGGATAATAAAACTATTGCTCTGCGCTTGCCAAACTCCAATGTTGTTCGCGCGCTCGCACGTAAGCTGTCATGTCCGTTGGCTATTACCAGTGCAAATACACACGGTGCTGATGCGGCTATTTCGGGAGCAACGCTTGAAGACCGCCTGATAGATGAGGTTGATTTGGTGCTAGACGCAGGATGTGCACCTTTAGCTGTTGCTTCAACTATTGTTGATTGCACACAATCGACTCCTAAAATTTTAAGAATTGGTGCAATTGATCCTCATGATATTATGGAGGCACTTAGCGCCTAAGTATAGTGGTACGCTATACGCGTAGAAAATTGTACACACTTACAGAAAGGCTACATCATGAAAGTTGCCATCGGTTCAGACCATGCTGGCTTCGAGCAAAAACCCGCACTTGTTGAATGGCTTACATCGCTCGGTTACGAAGTTATTGATTTAGGCCCTACAACAGATGCTCGTTGTGATTACCCCGATTTTGCTGATAAGGTTGCACGTTATGTTGCACAAGGAAAAGCAGATCGAGGTATTTTAATATGTGGCACTGGTATTGGAATGGCTATAACTGCAGATAAAGTTAAAGGTGTTCGCGCAAGCTGTATTCAAACGCCTCATTTTGCCCATTTGTTCCGCGAGCACAATAACGGAAATGTTGTTTGCATATCGGGCCGTTTTACCCCGTACGAAATAAATCGCGATATTGTTCAAGAGTTTCTTACCACCGAGTTTGCAGGTGGTCGTCATGCTGGCCGTGTTGATAAAATCATGCGCGAAGATGACGATGCATTTTGCGGTGTGTGCGCGTAACTCAAGGTTTGCAAAGCCAGCTTACGCGCTTGATAGTTGGTTATCATAACAAGTGGAGCTTTGTTTCCACTTGCACAGAGCACGTCAGAAAGGACGTATCATGGAATTTGACAGCAAACGTTTTACGATTATTGATCATCCACTCGTACAGCATAAATTGCATCTTCTTCGCGATGAAAATACGTCAACCAAACAATTTCGTGAGCTGGTAAGTGAGCTTGCTATTTTTGAAGGCTATGAAGCTATGCGCGATTTTCCTTTGGAAGACGTCGACGTTAAAACTCCATTAGAAGTTGCTCACTGTAAAAAGATTTCGGGCAAAAAAGTTGCCATTATTCCAATTTTACGTGCTGGTTTGGGCATGGTTGATGGTATTTTGCAACTTACTCCGTCTGCACGCGTTGGGCATGTTGGTATGTATAGAGACCCCGATACACATGAGCCTCATCAGTATTATTGCAAGTTCCCCGAGGATATCGAAAATCGTACCTGCTTAGTGGTTGATCCTATGCTTGCAACTGGAGGTTCTCTTACTGCTGCTATTCATTTTCTGCGTGAGGCAGGTGTAAAGGATATTCGTGCGCTCACCTTGGTGTCTGCACCTGAAGGTGTTAAAGCAACGCTCGACTTTGATAAGGACGTCCGCCTGTTTACGTGCGCTCTTGATCGCGAGCTTAATGAGCACGCCTATATTCTTCCTGGTCTGGGCGATGCGGGCGATCGTATTTACGGAACTAAATAAAAGAGCACAGCGCACGTTGTATATTGTTTTGCTGACATCTATCGTGTTGTGTTTTAATGCGCCAATACACTCGTCTGTGCGCTTTACCTGCTCATTTAAGTCAAATGAGTAACATTTGAAGTATACCTATAATGCATATGTCATTATAGGTATACGTGTATATGTGCACATTTTGTATCAAATGCGTGATGATGCTTTCAGGTAATGGACAAGCTTAAGAGATAAGACTAGACTTTCTAAACTTGGTTAAGGAAATTGGTTCTTGCCATATGTATTTGTGCTTTGCACAGCTGTATACTAGTGTGCATTACGCCTAAGTATTGCATAAGGGAAAGACCAAATATGGATGAGTTTACAACAATTTTAGTGGGCTTTATATGGTCGGTTGTGGTTACTCTTTCGTCCCTTATCGTGGTTGAAATATGTTATCGGTCTACGCGTGATGTAAAAACGCGAAGCGCATGGGCTTTTGGTAGTACTATAGTTTCATTCGTATTGCTTGTTATAAGCATGATTATTGTGTACATGTATGAGTTAGCATCGGCATTTTATTTTGGTGTCGCACTTGTATGTGGCTTTGTAGTATGTTGGTTTATTGAGACAATGTATGTATGTTGTAGGTTTAAACATACGCAGGTAAAAGGAAAAGGGGTGAACAATGAATCCGCTGTCTAACTTATCGGAAGCTATGGATGAGCTTATTAACAGTTTTATGGCTCAGACGGTTTTTGGTTCAAGTTCATGGGGTATGACGCAGTACATTTTTTGGATGTTTGTTGCAATCATCGTCTATGTTGTTGTTATATTTCAGTTTAAAAAACGTCAAGCGGAGAGTTTTGTTCCTCACGGTTGGTTTGTAAATCTTGTTGAGCTCGCTATTGACTTTGTTAGAAATGACATGTGCAAAAGTGTGCTAGGCGCAACGTGGAAAAAACACTTTCCTTTTCTTGCAACAGTTTTTTTCTTTGTGTTATTTAATAATTTGATGGGTCTTATTCCTGGGTGTAAACCTGGAACGGGGACTATGGGTGTAACAATTGCTGTCGCAACCTGCTCGTTTTGCTATTTTGTTGTAGTTGGTTGTAAACTTAAAGGAGTATGGGGTTACATCAAAAGCCTGGCTCCCGAAGGAGTTGCGCTTCCTTTACAGCTGCTTTTAGGCATAATCGAAGCTTTCTCTACGTTTTTACGTCTTATTACCTTGGCTGTTCGTTTATTTTGTAATATGTTTGCAGGACACGTTGTTATGGGTACGTTTGCAGTGCTTGCCGCGCTGTTTGTTGAGCCCATGCTGCAAGATGTTACCGTTCAAACAATGGCAAATGCTTCAACATCAATTTTTTGGGTTGGGGTGTTGTTAGCTATATATATGGTTGAAATACTTGTTGCAGTAATTCAAGCATATGTATTTACGCTGCTTTCTACCGTCTATATTCAATTGGTAGAATCCGAGCATTAGTCGGGCATTACATATTGGCGCGCTTTGTTGTGCGCGTCGATTGATGTGGACTCGTTCATAAAAGAACGAATGAAAAAGGAGGAACTGTGGGTATTTTCGGATATGCAGTATGTGTTTTGGCAGCTGCAGGAGGAATCGGTTTGGCAGCATCAAGTGCAATGAAATCTATGGCTCGCCAACCAGAAGTACAGGGTCGTCTGTTTACCACCTTCATTCTTGCGTCTGCATTTATTGAAGCATTGGCACTGATCGGCTTTGTTGTAACTCTTATTGTTAAATAAGGATGTACCAAGAATGTCAGGTAAAGGCATGAAATTATACAATCACTCGTTGATTACCAAAACTGCAGGTACCACTGTTTCGATGATGCTTGGAGCTTCGGTGTGCGGCGCAACTTCTGCGCTTGCAACCACACCTGGTGGAGCGGATATCCTTCTGCCTAAGCCTGCAGAATTTTTGCCGGCACTTGCAGCTTTCTTAGTAATTTGGTTTGTTATGGCTCGTTTTGCATGGCCTTCTATCGTAAAAATGATGGAAAAGCGCGAGCTCAAAATTAAAGGTGATCTTGATAGCGCCGAACAGGCAAAGCTTAAAGCAGAGCAAGATCGTAAAGAAAGCGCTAAAACAATCGGCGATGCACAAATTAAAGCTGCCGAAATTATTGCAACAGCAAAGCGTGAAGCTGAGCAAGAGCGCGAGCACATTCTTGCCGATGCGCAGCGTAATGCTTCGGGTCTTATCGAAAAAGCACGTGATGCAATTACCACGGAGCGTCATAAGGCAATGATTGAGCTTTCTGGCTTTGTTGTTGATTTGTCGGTAGAAATTGCAGGCAAAATTATTGGAAACAGTTTAAGTGAAGTACAGCAACGAGATCTTGCAGAACATTACCTCCATGAGGTAGGTGCAAAACATGACGAAGAGCAAGCATAGCGACGAGCGCAAATCTGAGGAATACGCGCGCGCATTGATGGATGCTGCACAAAAGGAGGGTCGCGTAAATGATGACCTGGTGCAGTGGAAGCATGCTGCTAAGTTTTCTTCGGAGGTTTTTGAAACTATTCGTGCAATGTACGATGCAGATGATCTTGGTTTGGTAACTAATGTCCAAAACGTGTATAAGCATATTTTGGATACGCATGACAATACGGTTTTTGTTACGGTTATCACCGCTGTTGCTTTGGATGACGAACTCCGCAACAAGGTTTGTGACTATATGTCCAAGCTTGTAAAAGCCCCTGTTTTCCTCGTAGAACGTGTTGATAAATCCATTATTGGTGGTCTTATCGTTGAGGTAAAGGGTAATCGCTATGATGCGTCTGTTCGTTCTCAGCTTGCAACTATTAGAAAGAAACTTTCTCAAACGTACACGGGAAGTGAGATGTAATGACTGACAAAATAAGTTCAGACCTTATAATTGACGGGCTTCGTCGTCAACTCTCACAAATTAATGCAACCGTAGATCGCCAACAGGCATCAGTTGTTACCGAGGTCGGCGATGGTATTGCTCATATCTCGGGTCTTAAAGCGGCTATGGCAGGCGAACTGTTGCAGTTTACCAGCTCATCCTCAGGCAAAAGCGTGTATGGTCTTGCACAAAACCTAGACGAAGACGAAATTGGAGCCGTTTTATTTGGCGACGTTAACTCAATTCGTGAAGGTGACGAGTGCCGTACTACAGGACACGTTATGTCTATTCCCGTTGGCCGCGCTATGCTTGGTCGCGTGGTTAACCCGCTTGGTGTTCCTATCGATGGTTTGGGCGCAATTCCAACTACGCATGAACGCCCTATTGAATTTAAAGCACCAGGAATTATGGAACGCCAGCCTGTTTGCGAACCAGTACAAACGGGTCTTTTGGCAATTGATGCTATGGTTCCAATTGGTCGAGGCCAGCGTGAGCTTATCATTGGTGATAGAAAAACGGGTAAAACAGCTATTGCTATTGATGCAATTGTTAACCAGCTCAACACCGATATGATTTGCATTTATGTTGCTATTGGCCAAAAAGCATCAACTGTTGCTTCTATTCGCGAGACGCTTCATCAAAAAGGTGTTCTTGATAAAACAATTATCGTTGCAGCTACTGCAGCCGATTCGGCTCCTTTGCAATATATTGCTCCTATGTCGGGAGCTGCTATCGGTGAGTACTTTATGTATAACGATGTAAACGGTAATCCTGCAGATGAAAACCACCCTGGTGGTCATGTGCTTGTTGTGTATGACGACCTGTCAAAGCAAGCTGTTGCATATAGACAAATGTCATTAACGTTGCATCGTCCACCTGGACGCGAGGCATATCCTGGTGATATTTTTTATCTTCACTCTCGTCTGCTTGAGCGTGCGTGCAAGCTCAGCGATGCACGTGGTGCAGGTTCGCTTACAGCGCTTCCTATTATCGAGACACAAGAGGGCGACGTTTCGGCTTATATTCCAACCAACGTTATTTCTATTACCGATGGTCAGATTTATTTGCAGTCTAACCTCTTCTTCCAGGGACAGCGTCCTGCTGTAGATGTTGGAATTTCCGTTTCTCGTGTAGGTGGAGCTGCACAAATTAAGTCTATGAAGCAAGTTGCAGGTACGCTTCGTCTTGATTTGGCAAGTTATCGTGAAAAGCAAGCATTCTCGCAGTTTGGTTCCGATTTGGACGCTACCACACAGTATCAGCTTACTCATGGTGCGCACATGACCGAAATGCTTAAGCAACCTCGTTATCATGCACTTGAGGTAGCAGATCAAGTTCTTACCATTTATGCCGCTAAGGAAGATTTCCTCGATGATATTGACCTTGCTCATGTTCCTCTCTTCAGAGATGAGCTGGCAAAGTTTATGAAGCTTGAGCATGACGATATTCGTCAAAAAGTTGTTGCGCAAAAGATCGACGATGCGCTTGCAGCACAGATTAAAGCTGCGCTCAAAGAGTTTAAAGCACAGTTTATACTCAAACATCCAAATAAAGAGGTTTCGGTAGACGTTATGGAGCAGGCAGAATATACAGCTCAAGCCGAAGAAGCCGAGCAAAGCGCAGAGCAGGAGTAGCGTCTTATGGCAAATCTTCGTGAGTTACAAAGACGTATGAATTCGATTACGTCGACCATGCAGATTACGCGCACAATGTCGATGATTTCAACGGCGCGCATTCAGCATGCGCTTGCAAATGCCGAGGCTGCAGCTGCATATAAAGACGCTATTACTAATATGCTATCTCATGTTGCATGCGCTCATTTTGATACCTCGCAGCCGCTGTTGGCTACTCATGAAGAAGAAAAGAATGTTCTTTTTATTCTTATAGCATCTGATCGTGGTTTGGCTGGAGGCTTTAATTTACAACTTCAGCATGAAGTTGAGCATCGTATGAAGGCTCTCCATGCAAAAGGGATTGGTACGTCACTTATTACGTGTGGTAGAAAGCCAACCGAGTACTTTACATTTCGCGGTGTTAAGCCCGATGTTTCCTTTGTAGGAATTTCGTCCGAGCCAACAAGCGATGAGGCCGATCGTATTGCCTCGTTTGTTATGAATGGCTATACAGAGCAAAGCATAGATCGTGTTATGCTTATGTATTGGCATGCTAAAAACCGTGTAGACCAGGTACCTGTGTATGAGGAGCTTTTGCCAGTAAGCCGTGAACGTTTGCGCATGCCTAATAACCCTCGTGTCGAAAAGGCTGTATCTACCGTAAAGCCGCAGGCGTATACCATGTATGATTTTGAGCCGTCAGCACAAGTTGTACTTCATGATTTGATGCCGGCATATCTTAAAACGGTTATCTTTCATGCATTACTTGATAGCGCCGCTGCCGAACACGGTGCCAGACGTCGAGCTATGCAATCGGCTACAGATAGTGCTCAAGATATGCTTAACAGCTTGTCACGCACGTATAATCGTGAGCGCCAAGGAGCTATTACTACTGAGCTCAATGAAATTATCGGTGGTGCTTCCGCATTGGAGGACAACTAATGGAACAAGTTATGAATGATGAACATACGCTTTTAGAGAATGCTGCGCGTAATCAACATAACCGTAGTGTTGGTGAAGGTGTTATTGTTCGTATTGTAGGGCCTGTTGTAGATGTTAAGTTCTCAAAAGAGCTCCCTAACATTTATACAGCACTTAAAGTTGACGCCCAAACGCCACAAGGTCGTGTCAAAACCATTTTGGAAGTGGAATCGCAGCTTCCTGGAGGCGTAGTGCGCACGGTTGCCATGTCGTCTACCGACGGTTTACAACGTGGTCTTAAAGTGCGTGATACAGGTCATCCTATGATGATGCCTGTGGGTAAGTCTACATTGGGTCGTGTATGGAACGTTATGGGCGAGCCAGTTGATGGTAAAGACATTCCTTCCGATGTTGATTATTATCCTATTCATCATCCAGCTCCTGCATTTGATGAGTTAACTACTCAAACCGAAATTTTTGAAACGGGCATTAAGTCCATCGACTTACTTGAACCTTATGTTCGTGGTGGAAAGACTGGTTTGTTTGGCGGTGCTGGTGTTGGCAAAACCGTTTTAATTCAGGAATTAATTAATAACCTTGCTCAAGAGCATGGCGGTACGTCGGTATTTACCGGTGTTGGTGAGCGTACTCGTGAGGGTACCGACCTCTATCTAGAAATGACTGAATCGGGCGTTATTAATAAAACCTGTTTGGTCTATGGACAGATGAATGAGCCACCTGGAGCTCGTTTACGCGTTGGTCTTGCAGGCCTTACAACTGCAGAATATTTCCGCGATCAAGGTCAAGATGTTCTGCTCTTTATTGATAATATCTTCCGCTTTTCTCAAGCTGGATCAGAAGTTTCTGCATTGTTAGGGCGTATGCCTTCTGCAGTAGGTTATCAGCCTACGCTTGCTACCGAGATGGGAGACCTTCAAGAGCGCATTACCTCAACAAAAGAAGGTTCCATTACATCGGTACAGGCTGTATATGTTCCTGCTGACGACTTAACCGACCCTGCACCTGCAACAACGTTTACGCACCTCGATGCAACAACCGTTTTGTCACGTTCCATTACCGAGCTTGGTATTTACCCAGCTGTAGATCCACTTGCCAGCTCATCTTCGGCACTTGATCCATCCATTGTTGGTGAGGAACACTATCGTGTCGCTATGGCTGTACAAGAGATCTTGCAGCAGTATTCAGATTTGCAAGATATTATTGCAATTTTGGGTATGGATGAATTGTCCGAAGAACAGCAACTCGTTGTTGCACGTGCTCGTAAAATTCAGCAGTTCCTGTCGCAATCATTCCATGTCGCAGAGAAGTTTACTGGCAATCCTGGACAATATGTTTCGGTAAAGGACACTGTTCGTTCATTTGCTGCAATTATTGATGGTGAATGTGACGACTTGCCCGAGCAAG
>CAMXVQ010000006.1 GCA_947252455.1 uncultured Atopobium sp.
CACATAAGATAGTTTCCCCTTTTGCATGTACAATCCTTTCTCGCTGTACGTTTTGCCTTACCTAGTAACCATCTACATGTACCATCTTTACCAGCAGTAACTTATAGCTACACATTATCTTTTGTCCAAATACCGCATTCGTCGAACGCTTTAAACTGCTGCGTTGTGTCTTTGCACAATGCGGTAACATGCCCCATTTTGCGCGCGTAGCGAGCCTCACCCTTGCCATACAGGTGATAATGCCAGTTAGCGTGCTCATTCATACTGTTATAGGTGCCTTCAACATGCTGACCAAGAACGTTCATCATAACAGCAGGTGAAAGCAGATGTGGCTGAGCTATGTGCATACCACAGATGGCTCGTATATGCAGGTCAAATTGCGAAAAATCGCAGGCTTCAATGGTGTAATGACCCGAATTATGCGGCCTGGGCGCAAGTTCGTTTATCATGATGGAGCCATCGTGTAACACAAACATCTCAACGCCTAAATCACCAACAAGATGTGCCGCATGGGCAATTTTGAGCGCTTCAGCACGTGCACGCTCGCGAATAGGCTCTGAAATACGCGCTGGCACCACAGAAGCATGCAGAATATTATGTTTATGAATATTCTCAGACGGCTCAAAAAGTGCCATGGTACCAAATGTGTCGCCACACACCATAACCGAAATTTCGCACACAAAATCAATCCAGGCTTCTAACAAACATACCTGCTGCTCAATAAGCTTTTGAGCTGCGTCTATATCATCTTTTGATCTAATGACTACCTGACCTTTACCGTCATATCCAAAACGAGATGTTTTAAGAACACACGGCATGCCCAAGCGCTCAATCCCCTCCTTCAAATCTTGCGGAGTAGCAACACGCGCATGAGGAGCAACTATGGTATGCGCGTCCAACAAAAAACGCCTCTCATCGAGGCGGTTCTGACTTGCGCGTAGCAGTTTTGTTCCCTGAGGCAGATAGAGTGCTCCCTCGTGTTGCAAGGTGTCAAGCACACCTGTGTCAACATTTTCAAACTCATAGGTAATAACATCACAAGCTTGAGCAAATGAACGCAGCGCTTCCACATCGCTATACTCATTTTGATAGTGGAAATCGCTCACCTGAGCTGCAGAGCAATTTTTTAGCGGATCAAGAATACCTACGCGATAGCCCATTTCTTTTGCAGATTGAGCAAGCATTTGACCAAGTTGACCGCCGCCTATGATTCCAATGGTATGACCAGGAAGAATTTGTTTAGCAGGCGATATAGGAGTATCTATTGTGTTAGTCAAGATTCTCACTCATTTCACGCGCAGATAAATTAAGCTCGTGCCTATAGGCAGCGAGCTTTTCCGCAAGTTGATGATTTGTAATTGAAAGAATTTGTACGGCAAGAAGTCCTGCATTTTTTGCACCAGCCGCGCCAATTGCAAGCGTTGCAACCGGAATCCCTGCCGGCATTTGCACAATTGACAGCAATGAATCCATGCCGTGGAGTGCGTGAGTTTGCACAGGAACGCCCAAAACAGGAAGTGTAGTTTGAGCTGCAATCATCCCCGGTAAATGTGCGCTTCCTCCAGCGCCTGCAATAATAACCTTAATTCCATTTTTGCGCGCAGCAACTGCAAATTCACGCATTTCAAGCGGCATGCGATGTGCAGAAATTACTTGCTTGGAATAAGGAATATTAAAATCTTCCAGAATTTGGCAACTTAACTTCATGGTTTCCCAATCGGACTTACTGCCCATAACCACCGCAACGCAAGGTTGCGCGCCTGCGTTAGTTGCCGAAACAAACGATGCTTTAGTTTTGTCGCGAGACAAAACACGTACATCCGACATACCAGAACTTCCTTTCTGAACGTACCAAATGAAACGCTTTATAAAAGGTATAGCTCTGTAAAACATGATACCTACGTGCGCTTATGCACACAACGAGGCGTGAGGTGCGCCCGACTCATGTCCTACATTCACAATATAACGAGTTTTACGTGCGTTTAGAATGCATGAAACATACAGTTAATAGTTAGGATATCTATAACAATAAATCTACACATACGCGTTCTTGCAATATTTTGTACAATAGCGATAGGCACAAATCGCACGAAGCTTTTGTGAACTCTTAAAAGAAAACCACAGACTAGCTCAAGTACGCCACACCATAAAGCGAGAAAATCATGGTAGACAAACGACTTTTAACATTAGTTCCACAAGCAAAAAAAGAAATTGCAAAAACGGTAGCAGCACAATATATAGGGCTTATTGCCACCATATGCTTTTCGGCCACACTGGCATATGTCCTAGCAGCTATGCTTACGCACACAAGCATAGCTGTATATGCTTGCTTAGGTGTTTGTGCGGCGGCGATTATATTAAAATGTGCCTCGTCATACGCAACAGAGCTTTATTCGTTTAACGCGGCGCGCGACATTAAGCTTGTCTTACGATCCAAGATTTATGAAAAACTTGCTCGCTTAGACGTAGCGTCAGCACAAAATATTTCAACGGCAGAGCTGATACAAACTACCGTAGAAGGAACTGAACAACTTGAGATATATTTTGGCAAATTTTTGCCGCAACTTGTATATGCGTGTTTAGCGCCTCTTACGTTATTTGCGGTACTAGCGTTTGTAAACATAGTTGCAGCAGCGGCGCTTTTAGTATTTGTGCCTCTTATACCTGCAATTATTATGATTATTCAGTCTATTGCGAAACGCGTTATGGGTGCATACTGGAAATCCTATACAAATTTAGGCGATGTTTTTCTCGAAAATTTACAAGGTTTAGTAACACTTAAAATATACAATGCCGACAAAGCGCGTCATGAAGCCATGAACGAACAAGCAGAGGATTTTCGGCGTGCAACCATGCGTCTGCTTAAAATGCAGCTCAATTCAATTATGGTGATGGACGTGGCAGCATTTGGAGGAGCGGTCGCTGGCATCAGCGTAGCGTTTTTCCAACTTTTGAACGGGTCGCTCGACGTATTTGGATTTTTGCTTATCGTCCTATTATCTGCAGAGTTCTTTATACCCATGCGCACGCTTGGCTCATATTTTCATATTGCCATGAACGGTATGAGTGCAAGCAACAAAATATTTATGTTTTTGAATACGCCCGAAACAAAACGCGGAATACACGATTTACCTGTGCTTGCGCAAAAATCACCTATGAGTGACACCTGTAGCATTACATTTGATCACGTAAGCTTTGCATATCCTTTGCAAAACAATGTTAGCAATGAAGTGCCTGTAAACGTTTTACATGATGTATCATTTACGCTTCCAACTCATGGAATGAGCGCCTTTGTTGGTACAAGCGGAAGCGGAAAATCAACTATCGCACATCTTATTGCAGGTGCATACCCTCATTTTTCGGGTAGTATCATGCTCAACGGCCGCTCTATCAATGATATAAGCACAAACGCTTTATCGCGTGCAATAACTACCGTTTCAGCCGAAAATTATATATTTAGCGGCACGATACGAGAAATGTTTTTGTTAGCAGATAGATATGCCTCTGACGAACTGCTCTGGCATGTACTCAAACAGGCGCGCATTGCTGATTTTGTCCAATCACACGGCGGACTTGAAATGCATGTAGAAACGCAAGGGGCCAACCTTTCTGGTGGTCAAAAGCAGCGTTTGTGTTTTGCTCGTGCGCTTTTGCATAACAGCGCATACTACATTTTTGATGAAGCAACCAACAGCATAGATGTTGAATCAGAAGAACACCTCAACCACGCGATCCTTGAACTTGCATCTACCAAGGGCGTGTTGGTTATCTCACATCGATTGGCAAATGTTGTACCTGCTGACTGCATTTATGTGCTGGATAAAGGCAAACTTGTAGGAAAAGGTACTCATGCTGAATTGTTGGCTCATTGCTTGGCATATCAAACAATGTGGAAAACTCAACAAGAGCTTGAACAAATTCGACAAGGAGAGCTGGCATAATGAGCGCACAACAACATACAACAAATCCATCGCCTATACGCCAGCACAGGCGCCCGGCACTTTCATGCATCCTTGCCATGTTAAAGCTTATACACTCATTTATAGGCGTAGTTGCAGCGGCAACCATATGCGGTATTCTTGGATTTTTGTGCGCTATTTTTATTCCTGTAGGCGCCCTTATTGGTTTGGGGATGGCTCTGCATCTTCCAAGCTCTAGCTTTGGAGGACATTCGACGCAGACATCGCTTGCGTTAATTATTGCCATACTTATAGGCCTTGCACTCATGCGCGGAGCACTGCGTTATCTTGAACAACTGTGTAACCACTATATAGCTTTTAAGCTGCTTGCCGATATTCGTGACAAAGTTTTTGGCAAAATGAGAGAGCTTACTCCTGCTAAATTAAGCTCTTCTGATGCTGGCAATCTTATTTCGCTTATTACCTCTGACGTTGAGCTGCTTGAGGTATTTTACGCGCATACTATATCTCCGATTTTCATTGCTCTTATCGTTAGCACGATCATGACCATACTTTTAGCTTGTATTCATCCCCTTTGTGGATTGGTTGCGTTAATTTCCTACGCCGTAACTGGTATTTTGTTGCCTCTGTGGACATACAGACGCATGGGCAACCTTGGAAAGCAACTTCGTTCTAAAACTGCTACATTAAGCAACTGTGTGCTCGAAAATATACAGGGAGTTCATGTTGCACATCAGTTTTTAGCCACCGATATTAGAAAAGAGCACCTGATACAAAAATCGCATGAATTACTCCAAGTTCAAAAGATTACAGCTGCTCAAACGGGGTGTGGGACATCGTTGGCTCATGCAGCAGTTATGCTGTGTAGTTTGTCTCAACTTGCCTTAACATACGCACTGGTAACTCATGAAATCATTCTGCCTCTCGACGGCATAATTGCCACAGGCATGTTATTTTCTTCTTTTGGACCCGTACTCGCATTGGCGAAGCTTGGTTCAACATTACAAGGCACCCTTGCTGCTGGAGAACGCGTGTTGTCGCTGCTGGACGAGGCACCCCTCGTGCGCAACGTTGTAGATGGATCTTGTGTTTCGTGCGACAATGCCGCTGCCGAGCATGTAAGCTTTTTGTATTCGCACACGAGCGAGCGTCAAAATCCGGTTTTAGAGGACATATCCTGCGATATACCACAAGGATCCATTGTGGGCATAACAGGAGCAAGTGGCTCGGGAAAATCAACATTATGCAGGCTTTTAATGCGCTTCTGGGATGTATCAAAAGGTATTATCACTATTTCCCAAACGCCCATCCAAGATATTACGACAACAAGCCTGCGTTCTGGACAGGCACTTGTCGAACAAGATACGTATCTTTTTCGTGAGAGCATAAAAGACAACATTAGGCTTGCGCGTCCAACAGCAAGTTTTGATGAGATTGTTCATGCTTGTAAACAAGCTTCATTGCACGATTTTATTATGAGTTTGCCTCACGGATATGACACGGTATTAACCCAAGGCTCAAGCTCACTATCAGGTGGACAGCGTCAGCGCATAGGTGTTGCCCGTGCATTCTTACATCAAGGCTCAATGTTGCTGCTTGACGAGCCTACCAGCAATTTGGACGCGCTTAATGAAGCACGCGTCCTTACAAGTATTAACCAAATTAAAAGAAAACGAACAGTTGTGCTTATTTCGCACAGAACGTCTACGCTTAACTGCGCAGATAAGATCTATCATGTTGAGAGCGGAAAGCTTGCGTAACGAGCAACAAACAAACTATTGCACAGGCACAAGCATAAAGCGTGCTCCTCGCCCAATAAGGTCAATAAGCTCTACATAGTGCTCGTCTACGCGTCCAATAACATTCACGCGCGCGTCAGCTGGAAAATCGTTACGCAAAAGTTCAATTTCACCCTGATAGCGCATAAAATGTTTGTTATCCATCGTGATACAACCACGCTTGCGAAAAGTTGTACACAAGGGCTCAATACAGTGTGAGTCTTTTGATTGATCCGAAGCATACTGGCGCGATTCTTCAAAACGCACAAGCCAGGAAGGGCTATCCTTTCTGCAGGTAAAAATCTTACGATACAAATATTCATAACCTGGGTGCAGCTCAGCTGGTATCACAAGCATATCTTGTTGTATAAAGGTATCTATCAGCGCTTGTTCATGAGAAGAGATTTCGGGATCGGCGCAAAAAACCTCATCAATCGCATAGCGTATATTCATTTGAGCAAAAGATACATACGGCGAAAGCGTGCGCTGATGTTCAAGCGTTGGTAATCCTTCTCGAAGTGGAATGCGCTTAACTTTATCCGCTGGGATAAACGCCATAATATGCATACCCAAACGTTTTAAGGTATCATTGCACTCATCAAAAAACGCACTATCCAAGCCAGTTAGTGGGCGCGGATAAAAATTATGCATTGCATATACCAAAGGATTTGACGAAGTTTGAGCAGATTGCACAATCAACTGCGCGTCATCAGGGCATATGGTAGAAGCATTTACAACAATAGGCATCGTTTTGGCCAAATCGGCAATTTCTTGTGGAGTTAAACCATCATCGATACGCAAGGCCCACAAGCCCAGTGTTTGCTTTAGCTCAAAAAAAGAGCTCATCTTAAAAATTTCAAGCGTTTTTGGAGAAACGTCTGCAAGAATGCGTGCGCGTTTTGAGCAGAGCAAAGCGCATAAATCTTTAACCTGCTGCGCATACGATGGGCAAAATTCTTCTTCTATATGAAGCGAGATAAACACACAAACACCACCTGCCGCACAAAGAGCGGCAGGCAGTTTTTTGGTTTTATTATATTCGGTTAAAGAAATCGCACATCCAAGTGGATTTTTATGCATTGGCGACTTCCTCATTCTTCACCATAATATTTGTAATTACAAATCCCATGATATAAGAAACAACCAAACCAGCACCATAAGTTAAGACCGAAGCAATAGCACCGCCTTCACCAGCAGTCATGACAAACAACGCCAGCAAGCCAGAAGGACCCCAAGTTGTAGCTGCAACGCCCAAAGCCATAACAAGCGCGCCACCAAAACCTGCACCAAGACCTGCAGAAATGAAAGGACGACCCATAGGTAAGGTAACACCATAGATTAAAGGCTCACCAATTCCTAAGAAACCAGCTGGTAAAGCACCCTTAATTACGTTGCAAATACGTTTATTGCCACCACGCTTTGCCTTAAGATAAATTGCAATTGCGGCACCAACCTGACCAGCACCAGCCATAGCAAGCGCAGGATACAAAGTAACATAGCCAAATTGTTCGAGCTGAATAGAGTAAATGGCAACAAGACCGTGATGCATACCCATAGCAACCAAAGGAAGGAACAAGGCAGTTGAAATATAACCAGCAATGATGCGTACAGCAATTGACGAGCTCATGCAAAGCTGTTGTAATCCCATGCAAATACCCGAAGAGATAAATCCGCATAAAGGCATAACAACAAAAATATAAGGAATCAAGGTAACAATCAACGTTAAGACTGGGGTAAATACGATATCCAAAGAATCGGGCATTTTAGCGCGAATAGCTTTTTCGATTTTAACAAGCAGAAATACGCCCAAAACAGCAGCTAATACACCACCACGGCCAGAACGCAAAATGGCATCCAACGGCTGAGCTTTATTAAACAAACCAACAACAGCAGAGATGTCGTTAATTGCTGGAAGACCAGTAATCATACCCAGCATACCACCCAAAATTGGAGTTCCTCCAAATTTTTCAGCAGCACGATAACCTACCCATGCCGTTAGATAAGCCAAAAATGACGCGTTGATAAGTCCCAAAAATGGAATCAGCACCGAAAAGAACATGTCCGATTTCCATCCAGGATTAAGCTGCTGGATAAGAGACGAAAGACCAGCACACAAACCAGCGGCAATAACGCCCGGAATAAGAGGAACAAAAATTTCGCCAAAAGTTTTAAGAATCAATCTAATGCGAGAGTCACTTTGCTGCGACTTAACGGCTTTTTTGTTGGCCTTCCAATCGTTATCACAAGATAAGCCTTCTTCCGAAGTTGCAATACCCATAGCGGCACAAATATCGGCACATTTACGGCATTTACCAGGTCCAACCACAATCTCAATATAATTTGTGCGGTCGTGAACAATACCAAGCACGCCTTCAACATTTTTAAGTGCATCCTCATCTATTTTGGCATCATCTGCAACTTCAACACGTAAACGCGTCTGACAGTTTGTTGCCAAGCGTACATTTTCTTTACCTCCCAAATGCACTAATACATTTTGTACCAGTTCCTCATTGGTCATGGTAGCCTCCCTTTCGTGAGCTTTACACTCTTTAATACCCTTATCACCCAATATTGCAAACACTCTATGGCAGTTATGCATAAGCGTTTGCAACTGATCAAGCTATGCTTGCGCAAGAGCTTCCCGAACATGTCCATGCGCACGAGAAAGTTTTTCTTCCGCTTGTGCGCGTGTAAATGAACCCAAAATCATCACGATCGCCAATTTACAGCTGCCTTGCGCTTCTTGGAGAACGCGAGCAGCGGTCTGACTATCAACACCAGTAGCTTCGGTAACAATGTGATTGGCTCTAACTTTAAGTTTTTCGTTACTTTGTAAAACATCTACCATAAGGTTTTGATATGCTTTTCCAGATAAAATCATGGCTGTTGTAGATATCATATTCAGCACAAGCTTTTGAGCAGTTCCCGATTTTAGGCGCGTTGAGCCCGTAAGAACTTCTGGACCTACAACTGCCTCAATTGCAACATCAACAAGACGCGAGATTTCACAATCTTTGTTGCATGTAATTGAAGCCGTAAAACATCCCTGTTGGCGAGCGTAGGTAAGGCCGCCAATAACGTAGGGAGTACGTCCGCTTGCCGCAAGGCCAACAACTATATCGTCCGAGGTCAGATTGTGATTTTTAAGATCTAAAGCACCCAACTCTCGTGAATCTTCGGCGCCTTCCACAGCATCGATAAGAGCTGATTCCCCACCTGCGATAAGGCCGATAACGACATCTTTTGTAACACCAAATGTTGGAGGGCACTCAGCTGCATCCAATACACCAAGCCTTCCGCTTGTTCCTGCTCCCATGTAAAAAATGCGATGATGTGAACTTATGGCCGTAGCACCACGTTGCGCAACTAAAGCGATTTTTTCAAGTTCAGGACGAATTGCCTGAGGAACGCGCGCATCTTCTTCGTTCATAATGGACGCGATCTGCAAAGCACTCATTTGATCAAGCTCCATTGTCCGCGGATTACGCGTTTCGGTTGTCATAGTGTCTAAATGTATGTCCACGTCATGCATCCTTTCAAAAAATTATGTGCTGACGTACTTGGCGTAATAAATGATTGTGCGTAATAAGTATTGCACTCATAAATAGCACCGCACGCCTTCCTTGCTTTAAGTGTATTAAGACTTCACTTTATTTCAAGATTTGCGCACAAGCGTGAAACTTTATTTCAACTTATGATTTTTCGGACTTTAAATTATGCATCACCAATAAGGCGTGATACGATTACGACTATAAGAAAGCGCAGGTAATATCCTATGAAAAATATTATAATTCGTTTACGAGAAAATATTGGATTCCTAAACCCTGCAGAAAAAGCTGTGGCTCGATACGTGCTGCAATACCCTCATGAAAGTAATCGCTTGTCGGTAAAAGCACTTGCCGCACGCTCATATGTATCTCCAGCTGCAGTGGTTAGAATGTGCAAGTCTATTGGTTTTGAAGGCTTTAAAGAATTTAAGACCGAACTTACTCGAGAACTTGCAACCGAAAAGCTCATTCTTCCTCTTGATACCAAAGACATCAAGCAAAACGATACGCCCGAAAGCATTATCAAAAAAATTACGCTCAAAAATATTCACTCTCTGTATGATGCGCTGCGCTTAATAGATCCGGAAACTATAGAAAAAGCCGTTGAGCTTTTACAAGCGTGCGACCGCATTTTGTTGTTTGGACTTGGCGCTTCTCTTATTGCCGCCAAAGATGCTAATCTCAAATTTTTGCGCGTAAATAAAACTTGTTTAATCAACGATGACTGGCATCTTCAGCTGATAACAGCGCGTAATAGCACTTCTCAAGACGTGGGAATAGTAATTTCATATTCAGGACAAACAGCAGAAACACTAACATGCGCCGAAATATTAAAACACAATAATACTCCTATCATTGCGATAACACGGTGTATTGAGTCGCCTATTTCAAAACTGGCCGATGTTTTGCTCTATACCACCAGTAATGAATCGCTTTTTAGAAGTGCTGCAATGAGTAGCAGAATTTCGCAGCTCAACATTATTGATATCTTATATACGGCATTTGCGGTAAGCGATTACGAGAAAAACTTTACCTATTTAAGTAAAACGCGTATTGTCAAACACATACCAAAGAACGAAAGGGAGGGAGAGCACCATGTTTAATGTGTTTAAACATTTGATTAAAACCAGCTCGTGCAAAAATCCGTTGGAGCACGCACCTGAAGCATCATCTTGTAATGAGCGCACAGGTGCACAAGCAACACCAGATGTAACACATGACAGCGCTTCTGACAGCACGAGCACCGATATTATTGCCTGCTGTTCAGGCAGCCTCATTGATGCCACCACGCTTCCCGATCCTGTTTTTGCACAGAAAATGCTGGGTGAAACATGTGCAATTGCCCCTCGCGAAGACACTATTACGGTGTGCTCGCCTTCCGATGGGAGCGTGTCTGCTTTATTTCCAACAGGGCATGCTTTTGGCATTACGCGCCCCGATGGAGTTGAAATACTTGTCCATATAGGTATCAATACGGTTGAAGCTCATGGTGAGGGTTTGCGCGTTTTAGACGTACGCCAAGGCGATACAGTCAAAGCAGGAAAACCAATGGTAGAAGTTGATGTTAAGAAACTTTCCCAAACGTATAATATGAGCATTATGACTATTATTACCGACGCACAGCAGCAGACCGTCAGCTTCAAAAAGAACGGCTCAGTAAATCAAGGAGACTCAATCGTTGCCTAGAAGGGCTGCTTTACACCGTTTGGGTTGGAAGCATAGGTATATCTGGATATAAATGTCATCTCCCTTTCTGAGGCCTCGACAAGGGAGATGTGTTCTGTTCTATAATCTCTTATTTTGGCATATGTAAACCATAATCCAGAATAAGTTCTTCTGCTAAATTAATGTCTATTCCCAAATCAGTAATTACACCAGAACGTAACAAACCTGTTATTGAAAGACTTTTTTTAACACCACAAGCGAGCAGCAAAACCCTTGGTATAAACTTTAAATCTTGAAGATGAAGACCCACCATTCTTTTCGATAATGCCGTTGATACCTCTTTGCCAAACCGATTGAAAAATGAGCATAAGATATTACCAGTAATATCTGCGTTTTGATATTCAGTAACTTCAGCGGATGTCATATAGCCGAACCTTTTGAGCGAAGATCCTTCATTTATCACATCAGGTGAGACTATCGCAAGCTCAACCGATCTCGCCTTATCAATCACATCTTTAATAAATACTGAATCCATAAGCATATGCGCCATTTGTGCGCTATCGACTACCGCGGGGGCATAAAAATACAAGAAACTTGTACTTAATTTCTCAGCAAGTTTGGAGGCAATGTAATTAGCATGATATTGAGGATTGTCTATACCAAAGCCACCAACAAGTGGAACAACGTGGCTCACAGACGTAGTTAGCGTGGGCAGAGAATTCACGATTTCGTAAATAGTTGAACCCCAACCTACACCAATAGTATTTGATTGCTCGAGCATCTTCTTCAAATTAGGTAGTAGGATTTGTGAAAGATTGTATTTAGTTTTTATGTCTCCGTCATTTTGGCATATGACAACTGATTTAAGGTTATATAAATCACAAAGCTTACTGGTAAGATAAGCATATCGATCATTAGGTCGCCTAAGCGATATACCAACCACGCCATAATCAACGGCCTCTTTAAGTAATTTTGCAACGGTTGGCCTTGTAATACCAAGATCGCGCGCAATTTCAGTTTGTGTCTTTCTGTCCTTATAATACATACGTGCAACTTCATATAAAAAGATATCTCTATTGTACATGGAAAAATACCCCACCCTATTTGAGTAATACTTGAGCATAATTTTACACATGTAAATTAAATACCGCCCATACTTTAAAGATTAGCATAATGAAGTTTTTGATGATAACGTGAATCATGAGGATTTCCTTATAAGTTAAGACATGTTAGCTGTTGGGAGGTAAAAATGAGCTATGAAGATGCTTGCCAAGATATAATTAAAGGAGTGGGCGGCGTAAACAATATTAAAACCTTTGTACACTGCGCCACACGATTACGCTTCACTCTTGACGATGTGAACAAACTTAATAAAAAAGAGATAAATTCTATCTCGGAAGTTATGGGAATCGCAGAGGGAAGTGGACAGATTCAACTTATTGTTGGAGCAGATAAAGTAAACGAAATGTCTCGTCTAATTGAGCTGTCGATAAATAAACAGCAATCTTTAGATGCTCATGAAAACCCCGAAAACAATAAAGTTTGTCAACACAATGAGGATATGCCAATTCATAAAAAATTTAGTACCATATTAATGAATCTTTTAAATGGTTTTTCCCAGATTTTGACGCCTCTCGTTCCAGCACTTGCCGCTGCTGGTATGTTAAAAGTTGTTTTGTTAATGCTATCGAAAATAGGACTATTATCACCTACTGATCCAACTTATTCAGTTTTAAACTTAATAAGCGATTCTATATTTTACTTTATGCCCCTCATAACGGCCTTTTTATCAGCCAAGTATTTCAAAACAGATCTGGTTCTCGCAACTGTTTGTGCAGGCGTTCTCATCCATCCGACCTTTATAAAATTATTGAGCGAACAGTCACTTTTATTTTTAGGAATACCTGTTGCTAAGGTTAATTATAGCGGCACTATTTTACCCATTATTGTAATGGTTTGGGTTTTATCGAAAATCGAACCTATAGCAGACAAGCTTTCACCTAAAATAATAAAGATTTTTATTAAACCCCTGATTGAGATGCTTATAATAGTGCCTCTGACTTTATGGTTGCTAGGTCCAATCGGCAATTGGGTTGGACAAGGTCTGGGAGATCTCGTAACGATTATGTATGATAAAGTTGGCTGGCTGGCGGTAGGTATTCTTGGTGGTCTTCTTCCATTTTGCGTGCTTACTGGGCTTAACCGCGCTCTTACACCGCTTAGCATTCAAATATATACAACCTTAGGTTATGAACCATTATTCCGTACTGCCTACATAGCAGGCAATATGACTCAAGGTGCCGCAGCGTTGGCAATTGCATTTAAAACAAAAAATAAAAGATTTAAACAGATTGCTTTCTCAGCTGCTTTCACTACGCTTTTAAGTGGGATAACTGAGCCTTCCTTATTTGGAGTAATACTTAAAGCAAAAAGATCTCTTATAGCGGTATTTCTAGGAGGAGTAATCGGAGGTGTATACACAGGACTAACGGGTGTCAAAGCTTATGCAATGGCTGTTCCTGGATTCCTCTCGTTACCAATGTTTATTGGGGATAATCCGTATAATTTTATTAATGCTGTAATAGGTTTTATTATCTCAATTATTACAACATTTGTATTGACGCTTATTATTGGTTTTGATGACATAAAAGAATTTGACTCAGACACGCAATGATCATCTTTTTATACACTTTTGATTAGCAAGTTCTGAAAGGAAAATAGTCATGTTTTATGCTGATTTACATATTCATACATACTATAGTGATGGTCTTTTCAGTCCAAATAAAGTTTTGTATATGGCAAAAGAAAACCAGGTCAAAGTTGTTGCAATTACCGATCATGATACACTCTTCCATCTTGATATGTGTCAAGATATAGCAGATGGCTACGATATTAAGCTTATACGTGGCGTTGAGCTAAGTTGCTATAATTCATGTGCTAAAAAGAAGGTGCATATTATTGGCCTTGGTATTACCGGCAAAACACCGCAACTTAATAAAATAACTGCTCAAATACGCGAAGGCCGAAACGCTTGTCATAGGATAATAATCGATGAACTTAAAAAAGCTGGTTACGATATAGACTATGAATACGTGTTGAGTTTTTCTCATTCACAAACGGTTTCGAAGATTCACATTTTTAAAGCACTGCAAAACAAGTATCCAAATATAGATGAAAGTTTTTATAAGCAACATTTTATGAAAACGAAACACACCTCAGCAGATGATTTAATGAGCTACGTTGATGTTGAGCAAGGAATTCAAGCTATTTTACATGATGGTGGAATTCCAATCCTAGCGCATCCAAACTTTTATGATAGTTTTCCCGATGTGAAAACATATGTTGATTTTGGCCTGCAAGGAATAGAAATTTCTCACGTAACTATGAACGAAAATGACTGTGCAAAAGCAAGAGAATTTGCAAAAACTTATGGTTTAAAAGTAAGTGGCGGTAGTGATTATCACCCCTTTAAAAGCTATCCGTCAGAAATAGGTGAGTATGGGATATCTGAAAAGGATTGTTACGAATTACTATCGATAATCTCATAAGACGCTTAACTATATAGACGCGGCGCACCATTGATACTATACGTTCGTGGTGCGCCAGTCTTAACTAATATTTATTTTCTCTCTTTGAGTGAGCTTGATTCACTATTGAAATTTAAGATAATAGTCTGTTTACTTTAATCGCACCTTAATGAATTTAATTTATCGCAGAATGCTAAACGTAGTACCACGTAGTTATCTAAGGAAGCTGTTTGATTGCCCAGCATAACAGAGATACCTTCAACCCAAGACAAGACATCCTCAAATCCATCATTCATAATATGTCATACAGTAGCGACAAATTGGTTATTAACTGTAAATGCCATTTAAGAGATACTTAATTTAGTTAGATATTCATTACGCTGTTTGTCTTGAATATCTACAAGTAATTATATTAGGCGTAACAGCAGGCTGACTAGGAGGTAAGTATATGTCAAAATCCATTGTTGCCGTAACCAATTGTCCTGCAGGCATTGCCCATACATATATGGTTGCCGAGGCTATAAAAAATACGGCCGAGGCGGCGGGTTATAAAGTAAACGTCGAAACGCAGGGCGCCAATGGCGTAGAACATAAACTTACTGCTGAGCAAATCAAGCAGGCAGATTATGTTATCCTCGCTCTTGGCAAAGGAATGAGCGACGAAGAACGAGTTCGTTTTGACAGCAAAAAAGTAATAGAGCTGCCCGTATCAAAAGCATTCAAAGAGCTTGATACCATCTTTAAAAATTTGGATGCTAATGCTCATGTATACCGCGCAACAAACGTTGATCTCGGCGGACGAGCTGGCAATGATACAAACGTAAACAATCTTTTAGCTCATTTAATGGCTGGAGTGTCAGGAGCCTTGCCTTTTGTTATTGGTGGCGGTCTCCTTATGGCCATAGGCTCAATCATGGCTCAATTTGGAGCACCAAATTTACCACCAGCAGATGGGCAAACCGCAAGTATTGCATGGATTCTTAACGAAATCGGTGGACTTGGTTTCTCATTCATGGTTCCAATTATGGGTGGTTATATCGCAAAATCCATAGGTGGTAAACCTGCACTGGCGCCTGCTTTTATCTGCTCATATCTTGCAAATAGTCCAAAGATTCTTGGAACACCAACAAGCGCAGGATTTTTGGGCGCTGTTTTGATTGGTTTACTCGTTGGACATTTTGCGCTCTTATTAAAATCAATAAAACTGCCAAAGAACGTTCAGGGATTAATGGGCTTCTTGATTATCCCATTTGTAAGCCTGCTTTTATTTGGCCTGCTTACCTATTATATTATCGGACCAATTGCCGCAAGTGTTATGGCCGCATTAGTGAACATGCTTCAAACGATACCCCCTGAAGCAAAATTTATTGCAGCGTTCCTTGTTGGTGCAATGCTTGCATTTGATATGGGTGGCCCTGTTAATAAAGCAGCTTGGTTCTTCTCATTCTCGTTGGTTTCAACGGGTATTTATGAATGGTACGGAATCGTAGGCGTTGTAACATTGCTGCCTCCTATGGCTGCAGCTATAGCCACCTGGATTAAGCCTACACTTTTTACGTCTGCCGAACGCGATGCTGCATGGCCTGCGCTTATCGTAGGAGCAACAACAGCAACCGAGCCTGCAATACCTTATGCGCTCGCAGCTCCACTTCCTATGATTTCAGCAAATGTTCTTAGTGGAGGAATTGCTGGCATTGCTTCTATGGCGCTTGGTGTTCAGCGTTTAGCACCTGGTATTGGCGTGTTTGACCCTTTGTTGGGACTCATCACTCCAGCTCCCAATTACTATGTTGCGTTAATAATAGGTCTCGTTTTAAATGTTGCATTTGTTATTGTCTTTAAATCAGCATGGTTAAAACGTCGTAACGCTAGCAACAATTCTTAAGCCGTTATACAGCGCACACGAATCTATTGTTTTTATTCGTGTGCGCTGTTAGCCATGTGATATATTCATCCATAAGCCTACGGTCGCTTTGTTTCGCAGAAACATAGCTTTTAACACATTGGATAGACGGATAAAAATGATGAACATTGACTTTGATTCCCATATTGATCGTCATAACACATACAGCACACAATGGGACTACATTGCCGATCGCTTTGGTCGTAATGATATAATCCCCTTTTCAATTTCAGATACAGATTTTGCAGTACCTCCTGAAATTATCGAAACACTGAACGAACGCCTTAAGCACCCCATATTTGGATATACACGATGGAATCATGATGATTTTAAAAAACCCATTGCTACGTGGTTTATGCAACGCGGGGGTTCTTATGTTGACACCAACTGGATAGTTTATTCACCAAGTGTTATATGGACACTTGCAACGCTCATACGCATGCTGTCTGAACCCGGCGATTCAGTGGCGGTATTTAATCCAATGTATGATGCGTTCTTTAACACCATACAGTCAAATCAAAGAAAAATATGCCCCGTACAGCTCAACGCTTCAAATAATATTTTTACTTTTGACCAGAATGACTTATACAAGGCATGCTCTGACCCAAACGTAAAATTACTCTTGCTTACAAATCCGCATAATCCAACTGGTAAAGTATTTACAAAAGACGAGCTCAAAGCAATTGTATCAATAGCCAAAGAAACCAATACTTTCATAATTTCTGATGACATACATCGTGATATTATTTTGCAAGATGTTCCATACTCACCAATCACAGATTACACAACAAAGCATGTTGCTCTGCTGTGTTCAGCATCTAAAACTTTTAATATACCTGGCCTTATTGGTTCATATGCATTTTTACCTGACAATGATGTAAAAGATTCATTTTTATATGAACTCAAGCAAAAAAACGCTTTATCAAGTGTAAGTATTTTTGGCATGTATGCACAAACAACTGCCTATACAAGCTGTGCCTACTACGTTGATGAACTTACAAACTATATAAAACTAAATATGAAATGCATCGAAACATATTTTAACGAACATTTGCCAAACATAAAGTTTATGATTCCACAGGCAACATATTTGGCATGGATTGATATCTCATCTCTGCATGTCACCTCTTTAGTGTTGCAACAAGCATGCGTTGACTATGGTAAAGTTGGCATCATGAGTGGCTCAGTTTACGGCAATGATGCATTTATGCGCATGTGTGTTGGTTGCCCAAGGTCTAAGCTCTTACAAGGGCTTGATGGCTTTTATAAAGGAGTGAGGGGGTTATGCGGTTAAATAATCGTGAGAAGCGCCTTGTTGCATATCTTCGCACGCGCAATGTCAACGGAAAAGAACTTGCAGCAACCCTCAACGTTTCTCAACGTACAATTTTTAGAGACATAAGACACGCAAATAGTGTATTAAAGGCATGCGGAGCAGGATATATCGACACTTCATCGCACTATCATTTAGAAGTTGGATCGATCACCGCACTTGATCAGCTACTTGAAGATATATGTGATGAGCCAACCGAAGTACTACTTGTGTTGCTGTGCTCCACGCATCCAACCATGCAACAACTTATCGAAAAAACTTTTTTATCCCCCACGCGCATACGTAATGCAATAAAGGTAATAAACGCTCAGTATAAGGATGTTCTACAAATAAAACCGCGAACAGGTCATGGACTTGAAATGTGTTTTTATAAAATGCAAGCTGCGGATTTATTAGCTGCTCTTTTGGTAAAATATAAACATGCAAAGCATATCGTTTCTAAATATACGGTACACATGCCGTCTGCAGTAGGTCTGTTGCGCTGCGAAATTAATAATTATGAAGAATGCGTAAATAGCTGGGTTACACCGCGACAAGTTATGCTTCAAGTGGAAGCAGCGCTCATTACCGCAGGTGTTGTCTCTCGAGAAGCACTTTATCAAAAGGAACGCATCAACGCTATTAAAGACTATTTTTGTAAAAAGAAAAATCTTTTTACTTGGCTAACCGCACATCGTGATGTTTTGGAACAAAAAGCTCATGACTTATTACATGCACACGGTATGTATAACAAAACGTTCGATTTAGAATCACGAATATTTGATCACATTGTTCGCGAAGCGCTCTTTCCCACCTTAATGAACGACGAATTTTTCACGCAAGCTGAAGAATTACAACGCAGTTACCCTTTCGAATTTGATTTTGCATATATGTATTGTGAATACCTTGAAGCACAGCGCAAGGACATGTTCGTTGTCCCCGAACTTTGTGCTTTATACGTAATAGGCACTCATGTAAATCTAACCAGTGCCCAAACGAATATTCTTCTTTTATGTACGCGTAAATCATTAGAACAGGTAAATTTATCAGTTATAAAACAAATTTTTATGGATTCAAATATTACAATTGTCAACACTTATTTAGATGCTAAACAAATGTATTCTCATAAGAAATTTGATGTACTGATTTATGATGACTCGATTTCAATTTCAGATGTTAAAGAACTGCCATGGGACTTTTCTTATCGGGGAATTATAAGAGAAGACGATTTACGTCTTTTACAAAAAAGATTGTTATATGCCAATTATTGTAAAACTATCACCCAAATGCTTCCTCAAGAACATTTTTGCATACTTACGACTTCTAATAAGCAGTACCAAGATGTGCTGCAAGAGGCACTGGGTCTTTTTATAAGCCGCAAATGTATGACAGAACAAGAAGGTAGAAGCATACAAAAACGAGAAACGCAATCAAACCGACTTTGTTTTAATACAATTGCTGTTCCGCACTGCGTAACAGAGGTATATTCAAATACATTTAGATTATTTGCAATTATGTTAGATCCGCCGCTTTATGAAGACGAAGAAGAGATACGAATCATATTGATAGTGCTTGCAAGCGCTCATCAGCAAGACAAAAATACGATTTTTTCTTATTTATACAAGGTATTTAGCATGCAAGAAAAATATCAGCAACCAATATCATATCAAGCTCTAATTAATTTTTTAGGTCAGGTGAAGCTGTAATGCATATCGAAAAAACCACTATAGAACACTATATCGATGCCCATTGGAATGAAATCTTAGAAGACATTCAACAAATGGTGGTAATACCAAGCACAATGGATAAAGAGCGCGCAACAAGTGGACAACCATGGGGTCCAGACGTAGCGCAAGCTCTCACCAAAATATTGGATATCGCTTCACGACTAGGCTTTGCTACACACAATTATGAGGGCTATGTTGGGTGCGCAGATCTAAAGCAAACAACTTCTAACCGTAAAAACAAAAAACAGATAGCCGTTTTTTCGCATGTCGATACTGTCCCTGCTGGTGCTGGCTGGAGCTTTGAACCATACGCGCTTACAAAAAAGGACGGCTTTTTATGTGGAAGAGGCGTTGTGGACGATAAAGGCCCATCAATTATTGCTCTGTGGGCAGCTCACTTTTTTACAGAGTACAAACAGGAAATAAATTCTGATTTACGCATCATATTTGGGACTAACGAAGAAAGCGGAATGGAAGATCTCAAGTATTACCGAGCCCATTTTGAAGATCCCTATTTTCTTTTTACTCCTGATTCATATTGGCCTGTTGTGATAGGAGAAAAAGGAACTTACAATGCAGAAATATCTTTTCCTTTAGTTAAGGATGGCCGCATTGTTAAATTCGAAGGGGGAACTGTCCGTAATGCAGTTGCGTCCGAAGCAGATGTAATAATACGTGGCCAAGCAGACAAACTTATAAAACAAGAAAATATTTCAATTACACAAGTAAGTACTGATAGCGTATGTCTACATGCTATAGGTGTTGGCGGACATGCATCAGAGCCCCAAAAGACAAAAAGCGCGATCGGTATTCTTGTTGACTATCTTTATGACCATGGGATTTATACTGCACTAGAGAAAACGTGGCTTGAGTTGCAGAGAAAAATATATCATAAATGGGATGGCTCATTACTTAACATTGATGCAGTAGACGACATTTTTTCTCCTCTTACTATCATTAGTGGCGTTATTGGCACGCGTGATGGAAAACTCATTCAAAGTATTGACTGCAGATTTCCAAAATCAACAAATCCTGACACCATTTATAAAAAGCTCAGTCAAACCTGTTCACAACATGGCGCTTTATTACAAGAAACACATCGTGGGCATTGTATGTTCGTAGACCCCAAACAAAAGGAAATTCAAATTCTTCTCTCCAGCTATCATGAATGGTCAGCCCCAGATGAGCAGCCAATTACTCTTGGCGGCGGAACCTATGCCAAACACTTCCCCTATGCAGTTGCATTTGGACCAGAACACCTAGAAGACAGCAATACTCCATCATGGCTGGGAAGTATTCACGCGGCAAACGAAGGAATTTCAGAAAATGCCTTAAAGAAAGCACTGGCCATTTTTATTACAGCACTTGGCGAATTGTTACGATAATAATTATGTAAGCTCTACACTGGGTGTAGTTCTTGAATTATTACACATGGCACTTTAAAACGGCTGATTTGCAAAATCCTAGCTGCATTGTTCAGTAAAAAAATTGCATATAAGCACGATTACCAGACTCCATGCAGCAGAACCGCAAAATCGAATCTATGCCCTGTTTTCTCTCATAAGGCAATGCAAAAACTGTGCCCCCTTACAAGATGATTTGTGTAAGGGGGCATATAAAACTATACAAGCTGTTTATAGCTTTTGTTCACCCATAAACGCACAAGTTAACAATTACTTGGTGTTTTTACGAGCTTTATTTTTACGCTTAATGCCAAAAGCGCCGCTCACTACCGCACATGCACCTATTATCTTACAGGGAGAAAAAATGGTCGGGTTGACTGGATTCGAACCAGCGACCTCTCGGTCCCGAACCGAGCGCTCTACCAAGCTGAGCCACAACCCGACAAAACAAAACGCATGACACAGCGCACTAAACAGCTGCACATGCGTGCTTACTGTATCAAAAAACGCGATTTAATCCAAGTGTCTTAGTAGAATATACCCACCAATTCCGCATTTTGGAAGCCTTATGAGCAATTTCATCACAAATAGCAGAACTTTGGGCAAATGCAAAAACCGCACTTCCCGAACCCGTCACGCAAGGATGAGAAATGCCTTGCTGCACACGCAACCACGCCAAAACTTCGCGAATATCCGCGACGTGCTGGATAACGGCCTCGGCCAAGTTATTATACAAAAGCTCATTAAGCGCCAAAACATCGCCCACACGCAAAGCCTGAATGATCCTATCGGGCGATTGAGGCATAAACGATTGTATTTCTACCCCTGGATTTAACCCTGGCTTTAACCCTGCCCCAAGCTCTGACCTTGGCTTTAACTCTGCCCTCGCCTCAGCCTGAACATATTCGTCAAAAAGACGATATGCAACGGGAGTACTCACTCCTGCCTGAGGACGAACGATAACACAGGGAATTGAAGGTACATGTTCAAAAGATTCTTGCAATGTTGCTCCAACGCCATTTAAGTACGCAGGAATAGGGTGTAAAAAGAAGGCAACATCTGCACCAATAGATTGCGCCACGCGCACCACGCGCGCGTCAAGAGCATCTATCCCCCAAAATTTGCACAGCAACTTTATAGTGGTGGCTGCATCTGAGCTTGAGCCGCCCAAGCCAGCTTGCGCTGGAATATGTTTTTGTATAGTTACGGTATATGCTGGCTGTTTATGAAATGTTTGGCACATAGCTTCAAGCGCGCGAAACGCCGTATTATCCTTCATGGCAACATCAGGCCCTGCATCCATGACAACCGTATTTTGTTGAGCGTGCTCGTTATAGCTAAGAGTTACCATATCCGCCAGCTCAAGTGCAGCCATAACCGAGTCGGCACGATGATAACCACTTTCACCAACGTTATGCGGATATATTCCTAAGTGAAGATTGATTTTTGCGTAAGCAGGCGCAGCGTCTTGATACGATGCACAACAAGTAACCGAATTATTCATACAAAACGATTACAGCGCCTAAAATTCTTCTACAACGCAGTCAAACAGGCGCTCTCCCGTATCGGCGTCAAAAAGCTCAACCGCACCCGTGAGCACATCAACATATTGAAACGATTGGCGCTCAACACGGCCACGACGCTCTTCGGTTTCTACTACAAACAGTGACGGGTGAACTCCTACCAGCATGCCCATACGATCGACCACGCGCGATCTACCCATATTAGCTCGAACTTTAATGCGCTGCTGTTCAAGTGTTTTTAATTTTTCGCGAATATCCTCAACACGTAAACTAGAAGGTGTTAAACTATCCATACATGCCTCCACTCAATACAGGTAGCGCTTTGGATGTGCTGTTGTCTTAAACAGTTGCCGTAACAAGTTTGCGTTAGGAAAACATACACACGCTAACATTAGGTGCTGCGCGTGCCTAAATAAGTACCAGATAATGGGAATACACAAAGCTCAAAGAACCCAATCACTACATAGATTCTTTTGCTTGCATTTACAACACAAACTCGTACATAGCGACATAGCGCAAGTCAGTATTATATTACAGTTTGTGCATTTACGCAAAAAAACCGTAGTATTACCATACAAACCTGCAGACGAGCGTGTACAAACGCGCAACATTCATAAACTAGTTATCAGCACGCATATGCACAAGCAGCACAATATTCATGGATGGTCAACCAACTAGGCACTGTTACCGCGGACACTTACACAGCGCGGCATCATCGGCAATTACCACACAATTATTGTGCAACTGCAAAATAGAGGCAGGACAATTTGGATTGATAGCGCCATAGCACATGTTATATACGGCGTCGGCTTTATCTTCGCCGCTTGCAATAATCAAAATCATGCGAGCATACATAATGGTTTGGATCCCCATCGTATATGCCTGACGAGGGACATCTTCCTTCCGCTCAAACAAACGGCTGTTTGCGTTAATGGTACTTTCGGTAAGGTCTACACAATGCGTACCACACGAAAAATGATCGTCGGGCTCATTAAAACCAATGTGGCCGTTGCGACCAATACCCAACAACTGTAAATCGGGATAGCCTGCCTTCTTAACCAGCTCGTCATAAGAGCGGCAGGCGCTTTCGGCATCTAAATTAGAGCCGTCGGGAACATGCGTGTTGTTGATATCAATGTTTATGTGGTCAAAGAAATTCTTACGCATAAAATAGTGATAGCTTTGCACATCACTGTGAGAAAGACCACGATATTCATCCAAGTTATACGTAGAAACGCGCGAAAAATCGATGTCGTCCTTTTCATACCATTGTGCCAGCTGATTATAGGTGCCTATAGGAGTGGTGCCCGTTGCCAAGCCTAAAACACAATTAGGTTTAAGAATGACCTGGGCGGAAATAACATTAGCAGCTTTACGGCTCATATCATTGTAATTGAGCGTACGAATAATCTTCATGAGGTCCTCCATAACCAACGCGCAAATCTGACAAGCAACAAAGGTTTTAACAGCAAAGATTGCGAGCGCCAAAGGCTCAGCAAAACGCCTTGTATATTTTTATTGTCGCGCAAGTAGGCAAAAAATTTAGCAACAATGAGTAACTGGTATTAGATTATACAGAAAATCCTTTTTAACTGGTATTTTATTTAATACCAGCTGAGAAAAAAGCAGTTGAGCTGTGACAATTTTCATAAAAACACGCGCTGCGATTGCATGACGCATAGCATAATTGCATGACGCCCGCACTACAATTGCAAAAAACACGCAGCAGTCAACACAAGCTACTGGAGCTTAAGCGCCAAATCCTCGAGCGCACGACGACGATGCGAAATTGCGTTTTTCTCGTCGGCAGAAAGTTGCGCCATAGACCTATGCGTTGCCTGGGCCGCATCGGGCAAAAAGAGCGGATCATATCCAAAACCTTGCGTGCCAATTTCTTCATGAGCAATATAACCCAAGCAATTGCCTTCGCCTCTAAAAACTTGTTCAACTGAGGAGTCACGTTCACGCTTTATAAGCACAATAGAGCAGTGAAAATGTGCGCGTCTGTGAGCATCGTCTACATCTTTTAAGGCTTCCAATAATTTTTTATTATTAGCTTTATCGTCGCCGTGCTCGCCAGCATAACGCGCAGAGTAAATACCAGGCGCGCCTGAGAGAGCATCTACGCATATTCCAGAATCATCAGCAAGTGCATACATACAACCAACCGCATCAAGCGCATGACGTGCTTTAATAACCGCGTTATCATAAAAAGTAGCGCCGTCTTCAACAGGATCATCAAAAGAGCCTAAGTCGTGAAGCGCCACAAAAGAAAACTGCGGAAGGACATGCTTAAGGATTGCTTCGATCTCGATAACTTTATGGGCATTGCCCGTTGCAACAACAATGGTAGATTTTGGATCAAAGTCAACAACGCTTGCCATACAAGCTCCTTTGCAACAAATTCACAAGGATATATCTTATCCTAACAAAGAATTAACACGGCAGTGAGCTCGCTAAAAATCAGCACAAGCGCTTAAAAATTGGTAACCGATTTTTGCAGTGCAAACAACTTAGTAAGCGCAGGCTCACTTGCATCAAGCAGTGCGTTAAGATCGTGGCGCGAAAGAGTTGCGCGCTCACCAGTACCTTGAATTTCAACGAGCCCACCGTCGTCGCGCATAACAACGTTGAGATCAACATCTGCATTGCTATCTTCGGGATAATCAAGGTCAACCAGCAGCTGTCCATGCACAATACCCATTGAAATTGCAGCCACTTGCCCCGTAAGTGGACAACGCGAAATCTTGTCGGCTTCAACCATCTTACGGCACGCGTCATGCAATGCCACCCACGCGCCCACAATTGACGCAGTGCGTGTACCGCCATCTGCTTGCAGTACGTCGCAATCAATAGTTATGGTGTGCTCGCCTAACTTAGAAAAATCAACAACCGAGCGAAGACTTCTGCCAATCAAACGCTCAATCTCCATCGAACGGCCTTTTCTCCCCTTGTATTCGCGCGGTGTTCTTCGTGTTGCCGAAGCAGGCAACATAGCATATTCTGCACTCACCCATCCCAGGTGAGATAATTTTCGCCAAGCAGGAAGAGTGTCTTCAACCGTTGCACTACAAAGCACGCGCGTATCTCCGCAGGTAATAAGGCACGAACCGTCGGCATACTTCATAACTTGACGCTCAAGCGTACAGGGGCGCGCCTCAAAGGCAGATCTTCCATACGAACGCGCGTGTACGCTATTGGATTTTTGCGAAATGGTTTGCACGCGCGTTTGATCGCGCGCTGTCAAGGGTTTGTCCTCTGGCAATTGTGACGTTAAAGAATTATCTGTATTCATATATACTCACTTAAAAAAACTTGGTGTACAACAGGAGTAACTTTGCATAAAAGCGTATTTTATTTGTATAAAAGCGCTTTCCTATACATTATTTACTGGCTTTTTTGTATTCATCTAGGAAGTCGCCAAACATCGAGCGACTCTTCTTAATCTGACGACCCACGCTTTTTGCCGCATCGGTATATTCTTGCGAGCTGCTTACCTCATCAATTTTGTCATTAACTCGTTGGGCAAGCTTTTTACCTGCGTATTTTGCTTCGGCATATTTTTTACCAGCGTCAGCTGCCAGCCCTTTAGAAAGCTCAGTTGATATTCCTTGCGTGTTTACGACGACACGTCCCTTTTCACACGACTCATAACTACTAAACGGAATTTTAATGTGTCCAACTAAGCGCGAGGCAATTTTTCCATCGTCGATAATAAACTCTGAAACAGCACCCGAACTGGCGGTAAGCGTCACGTCGCTAATATGACCAATCATCTGCTTGTCCTGCGATACAACGTCCATTCCTTGCCAAATGATACAGCCATCCCAATCAAGTGCTAAGCGCGTAAGAGCCGATTTTCCTAATTGGCGCATAGACGCATGAATGTACAGCTCAGAGCCTTGCAGATGGCACACATCTACGGGAACAAATATATCTTTACGCTTGAACATCCACAGCATGTCTGGTCGTTTAATAAGAAAGCCAACAAGCCTATCACCTGCAGGTGTAAACAGGGCAAAATGAACTTTCCCCAACGGCTTTTTAACTTCAACCGTTACGCCGTTAGATGTTTTTGTGCGTATAATATATGCTTTTTTATTCACACATTGCGAAATTCGTTCTATGCTCACGGCCTCTCACTTTCCCAAAGAGATCTTACAAAGATCATGCGACGCAACATATTACATGGATATACAAAAAGCGTAGCACTATCCATGCTACGCTTTACCATGATATCTGCATATATACTAGGCGTTAGCAGGTTCAGCCGACTCCACAACCTCTATATGGGCGCCTTCACCCTCGTGATCCACAACCTGATGAACAGCCGCGGTTGAATTTGCAACAGCTTCAGAAAGCGAGTTGCGCAGCAAATCCATGCGCTCACGCGCGCGATCTACCTTAGCGCGAAGCTCATCGGTAGTTGCGCTAATGGTTGGGCGCATAGCATCAAATTTATCGTTTACTAATGCTGAATTACGCTCATAGGAATCTCTTGCATTATCCCATGCATCATTAATTGCATCGGCGGCAAGCGCGCGACTCTCTTTGCCCGAACGAGGAGCCACTAAAATACCTACGGCAACTCCGGCAGCAACACCAACAATGCTACCAGCAATAAAACCCAGAGTTCCTTTTGCGCTCATATTTCCTCCTTGAAAGCCGAATATACAGTTATATTCAGGTTCATATGTAACGTAATAATCTCTCGCGATATTAGTTTAGCGCACTCATGGCAAAGTTGAAACATAAAAGTGCTTTTTCGTGCGTAAAAACCATGAGTACAGACGCGAATTTAGTTACAAATTAACTGATACGGTACTTGTCAGCGCGTGTAAAACACTTTTGGCACTCTATGTCTATTCTAGCTCAAACGCACCTGTATACAGTTGATAATATACTCCCTTAGCTAAAAGCAGCTCGTCATGAGATCCGCGCTCAACAATGCGTCCGTGGTCCAATACCACAATCTCATCAGCGTTTCTCACGGTAGATAACCGATGAGCAATAACAAAGGTTGTACGACCTTGCATAAGTGCATCCATACCCTTTTGCACCAATTCTTCGGTATGAGTATCAATAGAACTTGTTGCTTCATCCAAAATCATTACAGGAGGATTTGCTACTGCGGCACGCGCGATAGCAAGCAACTGTCGCTGTCCTTGACTTAAATTAGAACCATTGTCAGTAATGCATGTTTCATATCCATCGGGCAGACGTTCTATAAAGGTATCAGCACCACTTAAATGAGCCGCCTGCATGCACTCTTCGTCGCTCGCGTCAAGACGCCCATACCTAATATTGTCTATAACTGTACCCGTGAACAAATTCACATCTTGAAGTACGATGCCTAAAGATTTTCTAAGATCGTGTTTTTTTATCTTGGTCAGGTTAATACCATCGTAGTGTATTTTCCCATCCGCAACCTCATAAAATCTATTGAGCAGGTTGGTGATGGTTGTTTTACCAGCACCTGTAGCACCCACCAAAGCAATTTTATACCCAGGTTGTGCATGAATGGAAATATCGTGCAAAATGAGTCTATTGGGCTCATATGCAAAATCGAGGTTTTCCAGCAAAACGTCGCCACGTAAAGGCGTATAGGTAACTTCTTGACTTGCGGTATGGGGATGTTTCCACGCCCAAAGGTTTGTACACGTATCAACCTCTCGCAAGCAAGATTGTCCCCTGGCGTCACACGCTTTTTCTACATTAACCAATGTCACATAGCCTTCGTCTTGTTCGGGCAGCTCATCGAGCAAGTGAAAAATACGAGATACTCCTGCAAACCCCATTACAATCGAATTGATCTGATGCGATATTTGCGCTATTTGCCCCACAAATTGCTTAGTGATGTTCAAAAACGGAATGACCACCGCCAGTGAGAGCGCCATGCCCGAAAGACTTACATTGGGTAGGTTATACAGCAGACATATACCCCCTGCAAGAGCAACCATTACATAAGCAAGATTTCCAATATTAAAAATAAGTGGTGGGAGCATATTTGCTGTTAAGTTTGCTTTATGTGAAACTACAAATAACTTTTCGTTTGCTTGGTCAAACGCCTCAAGACTTTGTGCTTCATGGGTAAACACCTTGATTTCCTTAAGACCATTCATGTACTCTTGTGCAAAACCCTCTACATTACCTGTTTCGTTTTGCTGAGCAAGAAAATATCCCGCGCTCTTTTTGCCAACTATTTTTGTGACTGCAGCGGCACAGGCCACACCAAGAATTACCACTATCATCAATGATGCGCTGTAGTACAGCATAACCGCAGTTAGAGTTGTCATAGTAACCAGCGTCATGGCAACGTTAGGCAAGCTTTGCGAAAGCATTTGTCTAAGCGCGTCCACATCATTGGTGTACATAGACATAATGTCGCCATGAGAGCGTTTATCAAAATACGAAAGCGGCAAAGAGTCCATATGCGAAAACATGAGTTTTCTAAGCTTATTGATGGTTGATTCGGTAAATACCGCGCAAAGTTGAGTTCCAATAGTAGTAGACGCAAGAGCGCACACATATACACATATCAACGCGAAAATACTAGAACTTATATATGGAATTGCAGCGTGCCAATCACCCGATTGCCAATATTTGGCTATGACATCTAAAATTTGCTGCATAAAGATAGGAGGAAGCGCAGAAATGACCGCACTGGTAAGAATGGTTAGCAATATGCCTATAAACATATAGGGATAAAAATGAAATATCATAGACATGAGGCGCATAAAATTTGTGGTAAAACGCATTAAATCTTTTTTATCATCTCCAGAATTCTTACGCTCATTGAAGGGCAATATGCCTTTGTGCGAGGTGTATTCAAGCTGCTTGGCGCCGTGCTTTTCATATGTTTGGTTATGCATTATTGATCGCCTCCTCATAAGATTCATGCGTTTGTGATAGGTGCGTTTCGCGATAAAATTCGCATTCTTGCATAAGAGTGCTATGCGTACCAACTGCTAGAATCTCGCCCTTTTCCATTACAATAATTTTGTCGGCACCGCACAAAGACGACGTGCGTTGTGCAATGATAATTTTTGTAGTAACTGGCAACGAGCGCGCAAGCTCGGCTCGGATATGTGCATCGGTTTTAGTATCAACAGCACTGGTTGAATCATCAAAAATCAAAATTTTTGGACGCTTAATAAGAGCGCGCGCAATTGACAACCGTTGCTTTTGACCTCCAGAAAAATTAGAACCTCCCTGTTCAACAAAAGAATCAAGACCATGTGGAAGTGTTTGGATAAATTCATCAGCGCAAGACGCCTTACAAGCCGCCATAATTTCTTGGTCATCTGCCAAAGGATTACCCCAGCGCAAATTGTCTTTAAGAGTGCCTCTAAAAAGCACGCTTTTTTGCAAAACGTATCCAATGTTTTTACGCAAAGATGCTATATCGTATTCACGAACATTATGACCGCCTACCAGCACTTCTCCTTCGGTAGCGTCATACATACGCGCAATAAGCTGAATGAGCGTAGTTTTTGCAGACCCAGTCATACCCAAAATCCCTACCGTCTCGCCTGAATGTATGTCTACTGAAACATTTTTGAGCGCTCTATGCCGTGAGGTAGGTTTATATCTAAATGAAACGTTACGAAATTCAATAGATCCATCAGGCACGTGCATTATTGGAGTAGGCGGATTTGTAATGTTATTCTGCTGTTGAAGAACCTCACAAATACGCAAAGCGCTTTCTTCGGAAATAACGATTGCGATAAACACAAACGAGAGCATAAGTAGACCGATAAGAATCTGGAAGCCATAAGTAATAAGCGCTGAAAGCTGACCTATATCAAGGCTGGTAGCCCGTGTTGAAATGATTGCATAGCTACCAAAAAACAGCACAAGCGTAAACATCGTATAACTTGCCATACTCATAAGAGGAGCATTCAGTGACATTAATCGCGCGCCTTGTGTATAATCGCAGAATAAGTCATCAGCTGCAAAGGAGAATTTTTTTGCTTCGTGATCCTCACGCGTAAAACTCTTTACAACACGAATACCTAAAATATTTTCTTCGATAATTTGATTAAGACGGTCGTACTTAGGAAACACACGGCGAAAGATGCGCACACCAAAGTATATAACTAAGGCAAGCCCCAAACACATAATAAGTGATGTTCCTACGTAAACCCATGCGCTCCAACCAACCATCAAAACAGAAGCAACCAAAGCAGCGCAAATAACTATAGGTGCCCTAATTGCAATCGTTAGGATCTGAATACCTGCAAACTGCACGTTCATAACATCGGTAGTAAGACGAGTTACTAAACTGGAAGACGAGAATTTATCAATAATAGAAAACGAAAAATGAAGCGTGCTCTTAAAAATATCATGGCGTAAATTTTTTGCCAAACCACACGCTGCATATGAGCTTGTGTAACCTGCTAACATACCAAAAGCAAGCGACACCAAGGAAATACAGGCTAATATACCTCCCATATACATAATAGTTTGAAGATTTGCACCTTGTTTAATGGTATCAATAAGAAATGCAGTATAAAACGGAATAGAACATTCAAAAGCCACCTGTACCACCACAAAAAGCGGTGTCAACAACGCAGGGGCTGTGTATTCTCGCATACTTTTAGTTAAAATCGAAATAATTTGAGTATTTGAATAAGATAATTCAGTATTTTTTGCTGATGTGGCCATAAACCTCCCCTTTTTTATTGCAAAACATATTTGTTATGTTGCTTGTAATTATTGAGAAAAATCTAAACATATTGGTTGTACGAATATGCAAGCCTGCACGCATACGCTATTCCAATACGCATAGCACAAATAAATGATTATAAAAAGTATTTCCCTCACACCAAAATATGTGTGTAATTACATATGTGAATATCTTACCCTAAAATTTTAGCGTCTATCACCAAACTATACTTTTGTATAAAAAAGTCAGGATACAAAGAGCCTCATAAACCATTATGTGGTTTGAGCGGTCACTAACTTGACAGACCATAAACAAGGGCCACACCAGTAAGTTATGCTTTTGGCACGCCATACGCGCTGCGAACTCTGGATAAATTTGTGCGCTTGTAAGCTGTGTGGCCTCTATAGCTGTTTAACGTATCCTTCTAGAACGAGGTAGCTTCATAGTACCGTCTAAGTCCGCACGCTTCGGGTTGTCTATATTTTGACGAGAGGTTTTATTATCCGCAGACGTGCCTTCTGTGCTTACGGCACGAGATGTTTCTTGTGGCGCGGGTGCTGGTTTTGATTCTACAGGCAACTCATCAGAAGCTTCGGCATCAGAATTTGTAGCAGACGACGCTGTATCAACATGCTCTGTATCAGCGGATTCTGTATCAGCAGGAGTTTTTGCAACTGGTTCGACGTCTGCACTCTCTGCACTTTCTGCCTCAACATCGGCGTTTTCAACCACTGATACGTCGTGAGCATTCTCAGGCTGAGCGTCCGCAGCATCTAAGTTATCTTTGGTATCACCGTTGTGGTCTGCAACGTCGCTTATCTCGGTATTATCACAAGCTACATCGTCGCTTGCCTCAGCATTGTCACAAGCCTCAGCGGTGTCACTATCTTCTGCATTGTCACAAGCAGCAGCGCTGTCCTCAACAGACGTACGCGCTTCAGGTGGCAGTTCAAGTTCGGAAGGCAGAGAATCTATAAGCGCACACAAACCCGAAACGATAGCCTCAACATTTGGCTTAGTACCGCGTGCGCCACCAAAAGCCCAATTCATGATCCAAATTGCGCTCGAAAAAGCCGCGGTTACCAAAACATCATCATTGCATATAAATTCAAGCGTATATGTGCGCGTATTCTCCCGAGCGATAAAGGTTTTACCTGCACTGATGTCGCCTGCAAGGTTGGTTTGCGCCAAAAGCTCAACGCACACATGTTCAAGAAGGTGCGCAAGCTCGGTATTTCCCATAACATCTTTGAACGTGTCAGACGCATCGCCCATGCAAACATGGTTAATAATAGCTGGGAACAGATTGTAAATGCGCGTAGTTGCTTCAAGATCATCGCACGTCATAAGAGGCGCTTTGGGGCTAAGCTCAATGGTAGCTACAAACTTTTTTGCGTCTATGGCTACTTTCTTAAGAGAAATAACAGATGACTGATAAGAGCTTTTCATGGTAGTCCTTTCACCAAAACACAGCACCTATGCACAAACAAGACACGCGCAAACCAATGCATAATTGCATATAAGCATAACACACACACTTAAAAACGGGGCTGAATTTTATAAGTTCTGCGTGAGCGTGCAAAAGAGGTCTCAACAAACGAACTACTTAGACACGTCAGTATCTGTTGGCAACTCAGGCGCAGGCGCTGGTTGTTGAGGTGCTATCACGTGCAGACGACAAATGCGCTTGCGACGAACCGATTGCACGCGAAATGTATAGCCCTCAACATGAAACACCGAACCTTGTTCGGGCAGGCCGTCGGCAATGTCGAGGATAAAGCCCGCAACTGTCTCAAAACCCTCGCCGTCTTGTAGAGGCCAGCCTAGCTCGCGCGCATCATCAACCGAAAATCTTCCGTCTACGATCCATTCATGATCGTTGATTTTGGTTAAATACTTATTGTCGGGGTCAAACTCGTCTTCAATTTCTCCCACAATTTCTTCGACAATGTCCTCAATGGTAATAACGCCTGCGGTACCACCATATTCATCTACCACGATTACCATTTGTTCGTGATTTTGGCGCATTTCCGAAAGAAGCGGAATAATGTCTTTGGTGTCGGGAACAAATTCGGCTTTGCGCAGATAACCAACTACAGGATTGCCCATGCAATGTTCACCAACACATGGTCCTATCAGGTCTTTGATGTGCGCAATGCCTACAATGCTGTCAATATTTTCGTGATAAATGGGAATACGCGAATATCCCGTTTTTTGCATAACATCCAAAACTTCGGCAAGCGTTGCGCTATCCTCTAAAACCGTTAAATCAACACGAGGAATCATCACTTCGCGAGCAACGGTGTCTGCAAGATCAAAAATATCATGAATCATTGACTTTTCTTCTTCGGACAGCTCGCCAGAATCTTTAACTAAATAGCGAATTTCGTCTTCTGAAGCGTCTTGCCTGTTTTCACTTTTGTGTATGCCAAAAGCAGCGCAAACTGCCTGCGCGCTTAAGGATGTAAGCAAAACAAGAGGTTTACTGATAGTTAAAAATGCAGCTATTGAGGACGAAACGCGCTTTGCGATCTCTTCGGGGCGCGACAGGGCAATGCGCTTGGGAACCAGCTCGCCTATAACGATAGAAAAATACGAAACAATAACCGTAATAAGCGCGGTGGCCAGCATGTGCGACAGGTGTGGGGGCATTTTTTGATCGATGAACAAAGTTGCAAGAGGCTCAGACAAACTCGTAGCCGCCAACGCAGAACTTAAAAATCCAAGCAAGGTAATTCCCACTTGAATAGCTGCTAAAAAATCAGCGTCATTTTGTGTGATTAAAAGCACACGCGCTGCACGCTTGTCACCCTCTTGTGCTTCATGCTCAATAAGTATGCGTTTAGCAGTAGAAAGCGCCATCTCAGCCATAGAAAAGTAACCATTTGCAATGGTTAAAAGAACCGTAACAACAATAGGCAGGATCGTATCCATACGAGCAAGCGCACCTCTTAGACTTGAAAAGGCAGTGCAAAAGCAGAGCCACAAACAGCTGATAATCAGCTGTGCATGACTAATCATACCCAAAATCACAAAGTGTTTTCGGTACATCTTTGTACATCATACCATGAAATATGACAAAACGGTTGCTCCTCTATGCGATAAGAGCAACCGTTGAAACAGGTACGCACTATTCATCGCACGCTATCGCTACATGCCGCTTGCTGCTGAACACAGCACAAACAGATGACACACGCGTACATGGACACTGGGAAAAGCTCTAACGACCTTCGCTCCTGCGACGCGCATACTCGTCGGCAAGTTTTTGTTGAATATCATGGGGTACCTGCTCATAACCCGAAACGGATAACTCGTACTCGCCTGTACCGCGGGAAAGCGAGCGCAAACGCGTCGCATAGTCTACAACTTCGGCATAAGGAACTGTTGCCTCTATAGTGGTGCTACCTTGATATCCTTGAGCGCGACAAGCATCCATGCCTTCCACGCGCCCACGAGATGCGCTTATGTCACCCATCACCGAGCCTGCATAGCTATCAGGAACCGTAATGCGCATGTGCGCCATTGGCTCAAGCAGAACAGCCTCTGCCTGTGAAACCGCTTTTTGGAACGCCAGACGCGCTGCCGTTTTGAATGCCATTTCGTTTGAGTCTACCGGATGATATGAACCTTCATATACGGCAACTTTAAGATCAATCATCGGATAACCAGCCAAAACGCCTTCGTGCAAACACTCTTGCACTCCTTTGTCAATAGCTGGTATAAAACCTCGCGGAATATGGCCTCCTACCACTTCATCTACAAACTCGTAGCCCTTATCTGGATTAGGCTCTACACGAAGCCAGCAATCACCATACTGACCAGCGCCACCCGTTTGTTTTTTGTACCTTCCTTGCGCAGACGCCACGCGGCGTATGGTTTCTCGATACGCAATACGCAACGCAACAACATGTGCGTGCAAGCCCGTGCGTGCTTGCAAACGATCAAGCAAAACAGCAACTTGAGCCTCGCCAATAGCTGACACAATGGTTTGGCCTGTTTCTTCGTCGCGATCAACATGCAAAGTAGGGTCTGCAGCTGCACTTTTTTCGATGAACGCAAAAATCTTGCCCTCACTGCCTCGCTCATCTGGTTCGATGGCAACGCGGTACAGCGAATTGGGGAACCTAAACGAAGCCGCCTCTACTTTGCCTGTAACAGAGAGGGTATCCCCTGTTTGGACATCTAATTTAGGAACAACACACACATCACCTGCTGCCACTTCTTTTACTTCGAGGAGCTCTTTTCCGCACATATGATACAGATGACCAAGGCGCTCTTTTTTACGCGTGCGCGCGCACATAAGCTCGCAAGATGGCGTAATCGTTCCTGCAAGAACCTTTACAAATGAAAGCCGACCATTTTGTGCGTCGTTGAGTGATTTAAAGACAAATGCAACAGGGCGCGTGTCATCAGGCGAAATATCAAGCTCTTCACCGTTGATAAGCGGAATCCGACCAAAATCGCTCATGCTTGGGAACCACTCGTCAATTGCATTGAGAAGCGACGTAACGCCTTCTTCGCGAACACAAGCGCCAGCAAATACGGGCACAAACGAGCGCGCCACCAGAGCCTTACCCAAAAGATTTTCAAGCTCTTCTTGCGTAACGGCTTCGCCCTCAAGATATTTCATCATAAGGTCGTCGTCGATTTCTACGACAAACTCTATGAGCTGCGCACGAGCGGCGTCAGCAGCAGCTTGATATGCTTGTGGAATATCGTCTTCGTGAATAACGCCGTCTTTAAGTGAGCGTGCGCGCATGTGAATAACATCAATAATGCCCAAAAAGTTTTCACCCGAACCCATAGGCATAGTCACAGGAACCAAACGATCGCCATAGAGCTCACGCGCGCGGTCAAGTGCTGTTTGCCAATCGGCATCCGAGCGATCCAAACGATTTATAAACAATGCCCGAGCAAGCGAGAGGTCTTGCGCAGCATACCACAAACGCGTGGTAATAGCACCAGGACCCGATGAGGCATCAATAACAAACACTGCTGTTTCTGCAGCGGAAAGCGCACCGTACGCGTCGCCCACAAAATCGGGGTAACACGGCGCATCAAGGACATTGATACGAGAGGAATTCCATGTAATGGGGGCAATCGTGGTTGAAATCGAAAAACCGCGCGCTCCTTCTTCACGGTCGTAGTCAAGTGTTGGTTTTGTGCCAGCATGACCGCCCAAACGCGAAGTTTTTCCACTTAAATGGAGTGCTGCTTCGGCGAGCATGGTTTTACCGACTCCACCTTGTCCAACAAGTGCCAAGTTTTTTACCTGCGATATTTCTTGTACCATACTTCCTCCTAGCAACATCTATTGGTGTTTGTGGTTGTGCATAAAGCGCGGAACAACACGGTTTTATCAAGCATGCGTAAGACCCAAACTTATATAAAACTGTCTTTTAGCATACGTAAATTGGCAACAAGCAACATCAACATATCGGGCAACGTCACAATATAGGGCATGAGCGTATAGAGCATGATGAGCGGCTAGGAAAGAACGCGCTTAAATGCTTGCACAAAGCTCGTTGTATGCAGGTAAGCTTGTGGTAAATTTGGGTGCCGTTGTGTGTTGGCGGCAGCTGTTATGCGCTGACTGTAGCTGTTGTGTGCTGACTGTAGCCGTTGTGTACCACATGCAGAATTTACCCGTAGCCGTTGTGTACCACCCAAAGATTCAAGATGAATTTGGTACAGACATTTAAGCAACTCAAACCGACATTTGAATAAATTACGATACAATTTCATTGTAAGCGAGGTTTTTGATACTTCGCGGTACCTAATCTGAACAGGACGGCTTAAAAACCCATGCAAAAACGCGCAAAAGCACATAAGAAAACGGCTTCATCACACGCTATACATCAAGGTGCGCAAGGCAAGAGGCAAGCGCGCCCAAAGCGTCCAGGCGCTGCTCGCAAAAACGCAAATAAACAGGTTGAGACGCGAAAACGAGCATCCGCTACTCGCACTCGTGCCTATTGCGGCTGTGAGTGGCTGAATATCCCCTATTCCGAACAGCTTATGCGTAAAAATAAATACATGCGCGAGCTTTTTGAACCGCTCGTGACCCAGCAGGGCAAAAGCTGTGCAGAGCTCTTGCGCTCAATTGTGCCTATGAAGTGCACAAAAGACAGCGCATCTCACAATATGCCGCGCTGTTTTAGGCACAAGGTAGCAACACCCTTTGCTCCGCTTCCTGCGTCTTTTGCTTCGCGTGCTTCAAAATCAAACAGCAAGGTGCAAACTAACGCGCGCATGTCAGGTATTGCCTGCGGCTTTTTTGAACCTGGAACTCACCATATTATCCCGTGTGATTTTTGCCCGTCAGAAGTACCAGGCGCGCGCAAAATTCTCAATTTTATTGCAAAAGACGCAGCTCGTTTAGGCATTAAAGCGTATAACGAAAATACACAAATTGGAATACTGCGCCACACTATTTTGCGTTATAGCAGAAGTTGCAACGAAATTATGCTTGTAATTGTTACGCGCACGCGAAATTTTGCACAAAAGAAGTTGCTGGTACAAGACATTTTATCGGCATTTCCTCATATTACAACCGTTGTGCAAAACGTAAATCCAAAAAATACTAATGCTATGCTTGGAAGCTACAACGTTGTGTTATTTGGCTCGGGTAAAATACACGACAAGCTGCTGGGATGCACCTTTGAGATAGGTCCTGTGAGTTTTTTCCAAACCAATCCAGAACAAACCGAAATTTTGTATCAAACTGCAATCGACGGTATTAAACGCGTCTGCAATACTGACAAGAGTGCCAACGATACCTGGAATTATGTGTCACACGGCACACCTATTAACAGCAAACGTTTAGACACATCTGGCTTAGAGCGCACGCGTGGAAAAGAGCAGCTGGCAACACAAGAACAAGCAGATCAACACATCATAAGGATTATGGACGCATATTGTGGATGCGGAACTATTGGTATTTGCGTGGCAAGTCAAATAAAAAACGCGGTCGTTATAGGATTTGACCAGGTAGAAGATTCAATCGAACGCGCAAAAAAGAACAGACGTCTTAATCACTTAAAAACACGTTGTGTATACTCGTGCGAAGATGCGACTCGTTTTATGCAGGACTTTGCATATGCAAATAACGGCGCATCGCGCTTTAAAGCAATTATTATGGATCCACCGCGCGCAGGGTCTACGCCAGAATTTATAAAAGCAGCCGCGTCTCTTAAGCCTTTGTGCATAGCCTATATTTCGTGTAACCCACAAACGCAGGTTCGCGATTTAGCCGAATTTTATAGGTGCGGATACAGTGTTGAAAGCATTACACCAGTTGACATGTTTCCGCATACTCCTCACGTCGAGAGTGTTGTATTGATGTCAAAGGCTGATTAGGTGGGTGCAAGTTTGCCCTTGTGTAGCAGGGGTTAGCGAGGGCTATCGTTAAAAGGTTTAATGCGAAGCGGCTTTAAGCTGGGTTCTCGCGGTTTTTGAGCGTGATTTTGCTGTATGAGGGAACATGTCGACGCTTTAGGGTCGAGTGCACAGGATGTTAACGTTAAAAAGTGCACCCACTTTGCACCCAGCT
>CAMXVQ010000007.1 GCA_947252455.1 uncultured Atopobium sp.
TGACAACCAACCACAAGCTTCTGTAAACCAATCGGCTGTACACACGGCAAGTGACGATCAATCAGGCACTCAAGGAGCTGTTTCGGCAAAACAGCCAAAGACTCCAAAAACCTCCGATTTAGCAGGTTCAGCTGCTGGAGTATTAGGCGGCTTAGGAGCTTTGTTCTCGCTTGCTGGTGCGTTTGTTTCGCTTAAGCTGAACAAAAGATAAAGCTGTTATGCATTCATAGAAGACGGATTTTAATCTGTTCATCTATAAAACGCGCTCGTAGCTTATTACGGGCGCGTTTTTTGTTGTGCTGTTTTTGCAGTATGGTTTGTTTGCCAAAAACACTGTACGCCTGCATTACGCGTTATGGTGTGTTTGTTGAAAAACGCTGTGTGCTTGTAAGAAACATGTTCTGCGTGATAGCGAACAACGCGCGTGCTATCAAGGATTTATTGTGATGGTCGTAAATTTTTAATCGCGCGTTACTAACGCTTAACTGTGGATTAGTATCAACATGCTGTACAAACATATATTGATACTCACTATATATTGTGTTATTGTTTCTTGAGCTTTATTGAACACGAGCTTGTATTGTTATCGATAAGGAGAGGAACGGGAATGCAATCTGCTTCAAACGTACAACCAACATCTCAATCTCCAGTTGATTTTGCGTATGCTGACAAAGGCTGCAATATGCGTGCTGTTAATTGGAACAGAATTCAAGATGAAAAAGATCTTGAGGTTTGGAATCGTGTTACTCAAAATTTTTGGCTTCCCGAAAACATACCTGTTTCTAATGATTTGCCGTCTTGGAACGAGTTGGATAGTTCGTGGCAGCAGCTCATTATTCGCACTTTTACTGGGCTTACACTTTTAGATACGGTGCAAGCAACCGTTGGCGATGTTGCTCAGATTCGTCATGCACTTACCGATATAGAGCAGGCAAATTACGCAAACTTTGCCTTTATGGTTGCGGTTCATGCACGCTCGTATGGTACGGTGTTTTCTACGCTGTGTAGCAGTGAGCAAATTGACGAAGCGCAGGCGTGGGTGGTTAATAACAATGCGCTCCAAAAACGCGCAAAAGCACTTATTCCTTACTATACGGGTTCTGATCCCTTAAAAAGTAAGGTTGCCGCAGCTCTTATGCCAGGATTTTTGCTCTATGGTGGCTTTTATCTGCCGTTTTATTTGTCTGCACGCAGCAAACTTCCTAACACTTCTGATATGATTCGTCTTATTTTGCGCGATAAGGTTATTCACAACTATTACAGCGGTTATAAGTTCCAGCAAAAAGTTCGCAAGCTTACCAGCGATGAACAACAGACTGTTAAAGACTTTGTATTTGATCTTATGTATCAGCTTATTGATTTAGAAAAAGCATATTTGCAAGACCTGTACAAAGATTTTGATCTGGCAGACGATGCTATACGATTTAGCTTGTATAATGCTGGCAAATTCTTACAGAATTTAGGGTATGATTCTCCATTTTCAGAGCAGGAAACCTATATTTCGCCCGAAGTTTTTGCACAGCTTTCTGCGCGCGCCGATGAAAATCACGACTTCTTTTCTGGTAGTGGGTCATCTTATGTTATAGGAACCTCTGAAGAAACAACCGACGAGGATTGGGAGTTTTAATCGTGCAAATTGTTTATTTTTCTTCTACCTCGGAAAACACGCATCGTTTTGTGCAAAAGCTTACCTGTGTATCTCATCGTATTCCGCTTAATCTGCAGGAACACATGGTGGTTGACAGTGAATACATTCTCATTTGCCCAACGTATTCGGGCGGAGGTAAAAACACACACGGTCATGTAGATACGCGCGGAGCTGTGCCCAAGCAGGTTATTCATTTTCTAAACGATGAACATAACCGCAAGTTGTGTAGAGCCGTCATTGGAACAGGCAACACTAATTTTGGAGATAGCTTTGCGCTTGCTGGCCCCATTATTGCTGCTAAAGTTGGTGTTCCTCTTGCATATCAATTTGAATTATCGGGAACACAAGAAGATGTTGCGCGCGTACAAATGCTTATCGACGAAAAGATTTCTCAACCCGAGAAAGCGCCCATGCTGGTCTAAGACGCACGTAATGCAAGAAACTTTCTCCACCATGTGCCGCCGCGCGCTGGTGTGTTTGTTCGCGCACTTATCGCGTGCTGCTGCGTCTACCTGTGCGCTTGATGTACGCATGTATTATAAACCTGCCAAAGAACGGACTTACTATGTCAACTTCTACAACTGATTCTTATATTGCTCTTAATGCGCTTACGCGCTTCAAAACCGAAGACGGTCATTATAATTTTTCTGCCGATAAAAAGGCGGTACAGCTCTATCTTAAAGAGCAGGTCGAGCCTCGTCTTAAAACGTTTGAATCGTGTCAGCAACGCCTCGATTATCTTGTTGAACACCAATATTACGACAAGGCGGTATTAGACCTTTATAGTCAAAAAGATATAGAGGCACTTACGTCGTTGGCTTACGAGCAACATTTTGAGTTTTTGTCGCTCATGGGCGCTATGAAATTTTATATGGCATACGCACTACAATCTGACGACAGGACAGTGTATTTAGAGCGTTTTGAAGACCGTGTTGTGATGTGTGCGCTTTTTCTTGCTAACGGCGATGTTGCGCTTGCGCGTAATTTGGTGCTCGACTTAATGTCTAATAGATTCCAGCCTGCAACACCTACGTTTTTGAATGCAGGTAAAAAGCGCCGTGGTGAATATATTTCTTGTTATTTGCTTCGTGTTGAGGACAACATGGAGTCAATTGCTCGTGGTATTGGAACTAGCTTGCAACTCTCAAAGCGCGGTGGCGGTGTGGCTTTGTGCCTTACCAACTTACGCGAAACAGGTGCTCCTATTAAGGGCTTTGCTCACCAAGCAAGTGGTGTTGTTCCTGTTATGAAATTGTTAGAAGATACGTTTTCGTATGCAAATCAGCTGGGTCAGCGCCAAGGTGCAGGAGCTGTTTATTTGCATGCACATCATCCCGATATTATGCGTTTTCTAGACACCAAGCGCGAAAACGCAGACGAAAAGGTACGTATTAAGTCACTATCGCTTGGCGTTATCGTTCCAGATATTACGTTTAAGCTTGCAAAAGAAAACAAGGACATGGCGCTTTTTTCGCCATACGACATAGAAAAAGAGTACAAATGTTCTATGGCAGACATGTCTATTACCGAAAAGTACGACGAGTTGATTAACAATCCTCGGATAAAAAAGGACTATATTAGTGCACGCAAGTTTTTCCAAACCATAGCTGAGTTGCAGTTTGAATCGGGTTATCCGTATATCTTGTTTGAGGACACGGTAAACAGACGCAATCCCCACAAGAAAGCTGGGCGTATTGTGATGTCAAATCTGTGTTCCGAAATTGCACAGGTGTCTACGCCAAGTTCTTATACCGAAGATCTTGGATTTACGCAAACAGGTGTTGATATATGTTGTAACTTGGGATCTATCAACATAGCGGCTGCCATGGATCATGCATCTGAGTTTTCGCGCACCATCAAAGACGCTATAGTTGCGCTCGACCGTGTGTCGCGTTCGTCTGATTTATCGTGTGCGCCTTCTGTTAATAAAGGAAACAAGCTTAATCACGCTGTTGGTTTAGGTGCTATGAACCTTCACGGATTTTTAGCAACGCACCACATTTATTATGCGTCGGCAGAGGCTGTTGACTTTGTTGATATGTTCTTTTATGCAATGGCATACCATGCATTTAAGGCTTCGTCAGAACTTGCGCAAACCGAAGGTGCGTTCGCGGGCTTTGCCGATTCAGAATATGCCGATGGCACTTATTTTAAGAAATACACCGAGCATAAGATTGAGCCTGCAACGCCGCGCATTGCCAAACTTTTGGCTGATTGCCACTTTGAGCTTCCCACCCAACAAGACTGGCAAGAGTTGGTTAAAGACATTCGCGCGCATGGTTTGGCAAATTCGCACCTTATGGCAGTTGCTCCTACAGGTTCTATCAGTTATCTTTCTTCGTGTACACCAAGTTTGCAGCCAGTTGTTTCGCCTGTTGAAACGCGCAAGGAAGGCAAAGTTGGACGTGTGTATGTTCCTGCCTATAAAATTAGCGACGATACCTATAAATATTATCAAGACGGTGCATATGAGGTTGGTTACGAGGCAATTATCAACATTGTTGCGGCTGCACAAAAGCACGTAGACCAAGCAATTTCGCTTACCTTGTTCATGACTTCACAAGCCACTACCAGAGATCTTAATCGCGCCTATATTTATGCTTTTAAGAAAAAGTGTGACTCCATTTATTACGTGCGCATTCGTCAAGACGTTTTGGAAGGCAGTGAACATCTAGAAAGCGATGAGATTTTACCCGATGCTGCAAAATCTGACGAGAAAAAATCTGCGTTTCATTGTGATGGTTCTTCGGAATGTCAGGTTTGCATGATTTAAGGTATGCCGTGCGATCCACCCATGAGGCTTAATAGTATGAACATGACTATGGGACAACATGAGGCGTTACGCGCATGTAAAACGCTTGCATGATAACAGGAAACGAGCAGGTCAATGATGACTTGCTCGTTTTTTTGTAAGGTGTTTACGCTGTGTGTTGGTGTTGTATGCGGGGTTGTTTTGTTTGTAGTGCTCACAGTATGCGCACGCCACCACGCTCATATCGTGCGTTTGCGGCGCCTTGTGTGATGTATGAACCTATGTAGTATATTGAGCAGTTAAGGTGGCTAATATCCCATTGCCTGCATAACAAACATGATGATGGTAAGAATGGTTACTGCAATGACGGTAAACCATGTAAGCATGGTCCACAGTTTACTATTAACGTGTTTTCCCATGATAAATTTATTTGAAGCAATGCGTACCATGCACACCAACAGAATTGGCAAAAGAATACCATTTATGACCTGCGCAAACATCATAATTCCAAATAAGTCAATATGAGGAATCAGAACAATTACCGCAGATATAACCAAAATAGCGGTAATAATTCCCCGATAAGCAGGTGCTTCTTGCCATGTGCAGTCTGCACCACGTTCCCAGCCAAAAGCTTCGCAAATGCCACTCGCGGTAATTCCTGGTAGTACACAGGCCGCTAAAAATGACGCGCCAATAAGACCAATGCCAAAGAGCGCATAGGCGTATTCGCCTGCAAGTGGAGCCAAAGCCGCTGCTGCGTCTTCTGCACCGTTAACGGTAATGCCTGCAGGGAACAGCACTGCTCCCGTTGCAAGAATAATAAACCAGCTGATAACACTTGCTACAACAGCTCCAGTAACCGTATCAATTTGCTGATAGGGAATGTCTTCGTCGTGCGCGTTTTTATCAACAACATTTGATTGTGCTAAAAATATCATCCAAGGCGCAATGGTTGTTCCCACATTTGCAACTAATAACGACAAATACTGAGGATTAGGCGTAATTTGTGGCACGGCGGTAGTGAAAAGAGCGTATGACCAGTCGGGCTGTACTAAAAATCCTGCAATAATATAGGTTACAAATACGCAGCTGATAGCTAAGAGCACTTTTTCGATAGAGCGATAACTTCCGCTCATTGCCAATACCCAAATGAGTAACGCAGAAAGTGGAACCGAAAGATAGGTAGGCATGCCAAACAAGGCTAAACCAGAGGCAATACCCGCAAACTCTGAAAGCGTAACCGTTGTATTTGAGATAAGAAGTGCCATCATGGCAACTGCAGAACGCTTGACACCAAAACATTCGCGTATAAGCGACGCAAAGCCTTTTCCGGTAACACAACCCATACGAGCTGCTGTTTCTTGTACCACAATCAGCAAGAAACACATAATAGGAACCGTCCAAAGCTGACCGAAGCCAAACAGAGCACCAGCGTTGGAGTATGTTGCTACACCACCTGCGTCTGCACCAGCAAGTGCTGCAACCATACCGGGTCCCATAGCAAGCAACACGCGCTTAAACTGCAATTTTTGATGTTGACGCTTCAAAGTATTGGTTTGCTGTGTATTTACTGCGCTCTGCGTGTTTTCTGCATTATGCGTTTGTAAGGGCGTTGTTTGCTGTGTTATCACTGAAGAACTCCTAAAGCACCCATGCACATAATAGCTGCTATGCATATTACAAACGACAAAATCATAGAAACAAGTGACAGCACAAAGCCTGAGGTATCAAGATTTTTTGCATCGCGTACCCGTAAAATTGCAAGAAACAGAGGAGACACTATAACAGATATGCAAGACGCAATACCAATTGCCACAAACGACGAAAGAAAACCTTTTGATAGTACAGCGTCAAAATTGCGCATGGTGCACAATATAGAAAAAATTACTTCGATTGCCGCAAAAATAGCGGCAAACACAAGCGCCAGACCAAGGCTTTTAACACCAAAGCCCAAATCGGATGGCGAGTTTTCGTCGTCTGCATCGTTTTCAAGGAAGAAATTAACGGTATGCGAAATAGAGGCGTCACCAAACATCAAACACACAGGCAGAAGCGCGCATGTAAACAGCATGAGTGCATTTTTATGAGCATCAGGTAAAGGAAGATGAAGCAAGCCACACAAATGGAGTGCAAAGGTAATACATGAACCAAACACCCATATAAACAGCCATGCGTTATGACGAAGTAACCAAACAAGCGCGCCTGTTTGTCGCTTGGAGTCACCATCATTTGCGCCAGCACCCGCAATTTGTAGGTCTTCTTCGTGCTCTTCTTCCATAACGTCAAGCGCGTCATCAACGGTAACAATACCTAATAGACGCTTGTTGTCGTCAATAACAGGCATTGCCAACAAGTTGTACTTTGCAATGTTCTCGGCAACGTCTTCTTGGTCGTCATCGGGATTTGCAGTAATCATGTCGGTAGTTGCTATGTTTTTAAGTGGTGTTGCTGGCTCGTTAATAATAAGCTTATTGAGATTTACCACGCCGCTTAAACGGTTTTCATCGTCTTTTAAATACACATAGTGTACGGTTTCAAAGTCTTCATCAAGCGCACGCATGCGGGCAACCGCATCTGCAACGGTTTGTGCTTCTGGCAGGCACAAAACCTCAGAGGTCATAATACGACCTGCAGTGTCTTCTCTATAACCCAAAAGCTGTCTAATGGCTTTGCGCTCTTTTACACCCATAAGGCGAAGGATTTTTTCTGCCTTGTCATAGTCAAGTTCGCTTACCAGCTCAGCTGCGTCGTCTGGATCCATTTCCGATAACATACGCGACGCGTCGGTATCGGCCATGTCGCCCATAATTTCTGCGGCAATATGGTCATCGTCAAACTCGGCGATTGCGTCTGCAGCGCGCTCGTCATCTAGCTGCGCAAATACGCGTCCACGCAAGCGCGGATCAAGACGCTCCAAAATGTCTGCAATATCGGCAGGGTGCAGACCATCGAGTGTTTTATGCGATACAGATAGCTTTACATTAGACAAATCGCGATCAAGCAGGTCCATATAGTTCCATGCGATAATTTTTTCGGGCATGGGCTTGCCAAGCGATTTTGCAATTTTAAGCGTGAGCGTTTCAAGTGCAGGAGAAAGCGAGCGTAGCAAACCGCGTATTCCAACTTCGGCACCAAGCAGACGAAGCTGTGATGAGCTGGTGTCTGAAAGCTTTAAGTCGTTTACTCTCACAACACGCATGCCGCGCGTATCAACAATTTGTTTGTTAAGCAAATCGCGTGCAATTAAAACTTCGTTAGGCTGAAGATAAGAAAATCTAATATCGGTATCAACTACTTTTAAGTGGATTTCTTCGGTAGAAAACGACTCAACATACTTGCGCCATGAAATCATAAAAGGCGTTTTGCCAGGGCCTTCAACAGCAAGTGCGGTAATACGAGGAAAGACTTCGCCCGTTGCAATGCCAAGGTCGTTCACGCGACCTATTTTTTCGCCTTTTGCATCAAATACGGGATTGCCCAATAGCTGGGATAGATAAATCATACAAACCCCTTACTCGCTCATGGCTATTTTCATAAACCTACATGTACACATACACTATAATTTTACACGGTTTTGCTCGTCTTTTTACGGCGTTTATACGAGCTACTAAAATACCATGAGAAGCTCTCGTAATTACAAGTTTTTTATTGAGCTTATTTCTTGGACTTACTTTTTAGAAAACTTTGCATAAGACGGGCAAAGCGCGCGGGCAATACACGTGTCACAGCATGGATTTTTTGCCTTGCATATTTCGCGTCCAAAATGGATCCATTCTTCATTTACGCTGCTCCACAATGTGGGAGGGAGCAACTTAAGCAAATCCTGCTCGGCTTCAAGCGGCGTTTTTGCACGTGTAAACTGTAAGCGCGTTGAAATTCTAAATACATGGGTGTCGACAGCAATGCCTTGAGTTTTGTTGAATGCTTTGTTCAGTACAATGTTGGCGGTTTTTCTTCCTACCCCAGGTAGGCGCATAAGTTCTTCCATGGTTTGAGGTACTTCTCCTGCAAAATCGCTCATAATCATTTGCGAGGCTTCAACACAATGTTTTGCTTTAGCGCGCCAAAACCCAATGGTGCGGATAACTTCTCCTATGTCCTCGGGCTTTGCTTGCGCCATGTGCTTAGCAGTTGGCCAGCGTGCAAACAGTTGAGGGGTTACTTTATTAACAGCCGCGTCGGTTGTTTGAGCCGAAAGCATAACGCAGATGGTAAGGGTAAAGGGGTCGTGATAGGTAAGAGCCGACTTTGCTCCTTGATACCGTGCGTGAAGAATTTCGTAGAACGCGCACGCACGCTTTTGTTTACTGCGTTGTGACTCTTGTGCCATCACCCCTCCTCATCTGGTATTCAAGTGTGTTGCATTGGCTTGTCTATATAGTAATCAAACGAATGGATGTCACGAATAGTTGGACATCGTGTACAGTTCATTATAACGTGCACCAGCCTTTCCTATAAATAGGTACCCAAACCGTTCACAGAAGTGTTTTTTACTTATAGCAAAGTTGTTGATTTTGTCGAGGCTTTTATAGAGATGTTGCCGTAAAATAGAAAATATGTTGTTTCAATGTAGCTTTTTGGTGTGCGTGTGGACATACAGCCACTACATTTTGTGGGTATTGGTTTGAATGCATAAAGCGCAGGTATACACAAAGCTTGAACGTAAAAGAGATATCAGTTTTCCGCTGACGGCTTGTATTGAGGGGGACATGTATGAAGAGCTTTACCCTTAATGATGTGCAATTAACAAATGACGACCGTTATCTTTTTGCTCAGGGTAATTGGTATAGAAGCCACGAAAAATTGGGAGCTCATCCTATTGTTTGTAATGGATGTAGCGGTTTCTATTTTGCTGTTTGGGCTCCAGGTGTTAAAAGCGTGCGCGTAGATGGTGATTTTAACGGCTGGGGTGAAACTCAAAATTATCTTGAACATAAAGGCTCTGGCATTTGGGAAGGTTTTGTCGGCGGAGCACAGGCTGGTGAGCTGTATAAATACCTCATTGAAACACAAGATGGTACTACGTTTTATAAAGCAGATCCTTACGCTTTTAGTGCTGAATGTCCTCCAGGTACGGCTTCGCGCTTGCAAGATGTTTCACAATATGAGTGGTCAGATGCTGCATATACCAAACATCGCAATAGCCACAATTTTCTTCATGAGCCTCTTAATATTTTTGAATGCCATTTAGGCAGTTGGAAGCGTCAACCATCTGATGAAGTTATTAAAGAGCATGCAAATGACGTTTCGTCTGTATCTGATGATGAGGATACTTCAAATGACGAATGGCAATGTCAAGGGCGGTTTTTAAGTTATGACGAGCTGTCTGAACGTCTGGTTGCTTATGTTAAAAAAATGGGATATTCCCACATCGAAATTATGCCCATTATGGAGCATCCTTTTGACGGATCATGGGGTTATCAAGTTACAGGCTATTTTGCACCAACTGCGCGCTACGGTACGCCCGATCAGTTTAAGCATTTTATTGACGCATGTCATCAGGCAAATATTGGCGTTATTCTCGACTGGGTTCCCGGTGGTTTTTGTAAAGACGAGCACGGTCTAAGTCGTTTTAACGGCGATAAACTGTTTGAGAAAAAAGAACATCCTAATTGGGGCACGTACAAATTTGATGTTGGCCGTGGCGAGGTAAGAAGTTTTCTTATATCTAACCTTCTGTATTGGGTGGGAGAGTTTCATGTAGACGGCATTCGTATGGATGGCGTTACCAGCATTTTGTACCTCAACTTTGGTATAGATGACCCCGCTCAAAAGCAATTCAACGAAAAAGGTACCGAAGAAGATCTTACCGCTATAAAATTTGTTCAGCAGTGTAACGAAGCAGTGGAAAAGTATTATCCACATACCATGATGATTGCCGAGGAATCTACCGCATGGCCGCTGGTAACATATCCGCCTAAAGATGGAGGTTTAGGTTTTCACCTTAAATGGGATATGGGCTGGATGAATGATACTCTGCACTACATTCAAGCCGATTTTCCTTATCGTCCAGGCGCGCATCATTTGCTCACGTTTTCTACTATGTACCAATTTAACGAAAACTTTATTTTGCCTCTGTCGCACGATGAAGTGGTGCATGGAAAATGCTCTTTGATTCGTAGACAGCCTGGCGATTACTGGCGTCAGTTTGCTGGTATGCGCGCGCTTGCGCTTTATCAAATGGCTCATGCGGGCGCAAAGCTTAATTTTATGGGCAACGAGATTGCACAGTTTATTGAATGGCGTTATTACGAGGGAATTCAGTATTTCCTTACCCACAAATTTGAAGCGCACAAAAAACATCAGCACTTTGTACAAGAGCTTAATGCTTTCTACAATAACAACCCTGCAATGTGGGAGTTTTCGTTTGAGTCGCGCGGATTTGAGTGGATCGATGCGGATAATTCTGGTCAGTCGATTATTGCGTTTATTCGCCACGGTGAACACAAGACCGACGATTTAGTTGTTGTGATCAATTTTGAAGTTAATCCACACGATAACTTTAGGCTTGGTATGCCTATGGCAGGGTATTGGAAAGAGGTTTTCAATACCGATGATCCTGCATTTGGCGGTTCGGGAACTTCTAACGGTTTTCATGCGCTTGCTACCGAGGAGGAGCCTCAACACGGGCGCGATAATTCTTTGGTGATTACCGTGCCTCCTTTGGGTGGTGTTATCTTCAAATATGTGCGCGCGTTGCCCGCAAAAAAGAAAGCCGCAAGCAAGGCTACAGAAAAAGCTGCAAGCAAGACAAAAGGTAAAACAACAGGTAAAGATGCAGGTAAAAGCAGTGGTAAGCCAGCTTCAGGAAAAGCGTTGCAGAGCAGCACACACGCCAAGACGGCTAAAAAGCAGCCTGCACATAACACAGTTACCAAGAAGGTTAAAAAACGTAAATAGCTTTATGCCTACGCACATGTCGGATGTGTAGGCAACTATGGGAAAGGGACTACATGGCATCTTTATTCAACGATACACAAGACTTTATTCAGCAGTATAGACAGGGGTGTGAGTCGTATTACGCTCGTTCATTTGAGGATCTTACAGATACCCAGCGGCTCTATGTTTTGTCGGCGCTTATCGCAAAGAAGGCAAAGGCGTTGCAAGCAGATCAAGACCCTCAACAGAAAGAGGTATTTTACTTTTCTCTTGAGTTTTTGACCGGCCCACTTTTAGACAATTATCTGTTGAATTTTGGTATTCGTGATCTTGTTGAAGATGGATGCAAAGAACTTGGTGTTAATTTAGACGACCTTATTAAGCTTGAAGTTGATCCAGGTTTAGGAAATGGTGGCTTAGGTCGTTTAGCTGCATGTTTTATGGACTCGTGCGCAGCACTTGGCATCGCAGGCAACGGCTGTGGTATGCGTTATCATTATGGACTGTTTCGTCAAGCTATTAAAGACGGCCGTCAAGTAGAGCTGATGGATAATTGGCTTGAACACGGTTTTCCTTGGGAAACACGCTGTATTGCCGAGTCGGTTATTGTTCAGTTTGGCGGACAGGTTGTTCGCCACGAAGAAAACGGTCGTTTTTGGTTTACGCAAGAAGGCGGCGATTTGGTTCGCGCCGTGCCATATGATGTACCGTTAGTTGGTTTTGGTGGCAAAACAGTAAACAATTTGCGCCTATGGAGCGCGGAGCCCGCAGAGGAAAACTTTAATCTTGCTGCATTTAACGAGGGTAATTACGCTGAGGCAATGCGTTTTCGTTCGGATGTTGAAGCTATTTCGCAGATTTTATATCCCAATGATTCGGGTGAACACGGCAGACTTTTGCGTCTTAAACAGGAGTATCTCTTTGTTTGTGCAGGTCTTCACTCAATTCTTAGAGGTTTTGAGAAAAAGCACGGGTGTGATTGGGATAAGCTGAGCGATTTTGTTGCCATTCATACGAACGACACGCATCCAGCTCTTTGTGGCCCTGAGCTTATGCGCATTTTAGTCGACGAAAAGAACGTCGAGTTTGATCGAGCGTTTGAGATTGTGTGTAATACGCTTTCATACACCAATCATACGGTTATGCCCGAGGCTCTTGAATGCTGGCCGATTGCACTTTTCCGCAGCCTTTTGCCTCGTACGTATATGTTTATTGAGGAAATCGACCGAAGATTCCACAATACATTTCCGCGTGATAAGCAAAATTGGCACGATTTACTGTCTCAAACAGCCATGCTGTGGGACGGTTGTGTTCGCATGGCAAATGTTTCGGTTATTTTTTCGCATTCTGTTAATGGCGTAAGCGAGCTTCACACTCAAATTCTTAAAGACACAACGCTCCACGGTTTTTATGAGCTTTATCCAGACAGGTTTAACAATAAGACCAACGGCATTTCTCATCGTCGTTTCTTGGGTAATGCAAACCCTGCTTACAGCGCGCTCATCACCAAAACCATTGGCGACGGCTGGCTAAGCAATGCATCCGAGCTGGCAAAATTAAGTGCTTATGAAAACGATCCTAGTTTCCTTGAAGACTTTGAAGCGGCAAAGCTTAACGATAAACAACGTTTGGCGCGCTACATCAACGAGCAAACAGGCGTTTCGCTTGATCCGCATATGATTTTTGACGTGCAAGTTAAGCGTTTTCACGCCTACAAACGCCAGCTTTTGAATGTTCTTAAAATCATGGATGTATATAATCGCCTGCTTGACGGCAAGGGATTTACTATGCACCCCACGGCATTTATTTTTTCGGGTAAAGCTGCACAAAGTTATGTATTTGCAAAAGAAGTTATTCGTCTTATCAATTCGGTTGCCGATGTTATTAACAATGACGAGCGCGTAAATCAGATTATAAAAGTTGCTTTTGTGCCTAATTTTTCGGTTTCAAATGCGCAGCTTATTTACCCTGCAGCCGAAATCTCCGAACAAATTTCTTGGGCAGGTTCTGAGGCGTCGGGTACGTCTAACATGAAACTTATGATGAACGGCGCATGGACGCTGGGCACTTATGATGGCGCAAATATCGAAATTGCAAAGCGTGTTGGCGATTCAAATATCAAAATCTTTGGACTTCGTGAACAAGATGTTCTTAATCTGCGTCAGCCTGGTGCATATTGGGCGTGGGATATGTACAACAACGATCGCATTCGTTTGGGAAGAATTATTGATCAGCTTACTGATGGAACTCTTAATCGTTTATCGGGTGGTTTTGAAAGCATTCGCGATGAACTGTTAACTAATAACGATCATGACCTCGTGTTGGCTGATTTCTATGCGTATGTACAGGCATGGGAAGAGCTTACTCGTAGTTATACTAATCGTCACGTTTGGAATCATGGCGCTGTTCATAACAGTGCTTGTTCGGGTTACTTTACCTCTGATAGGACAATTCGTGAGTACGCGAATGATATATGGCATATAAGCTGCTAAAGCAGAACTTTAAGTTGTCTTTTTGTGGGTTTGGAAGGAGTTATTATGAGCAAGAAGGAGTGCATTGCAATGCTTCTTGCCGGCGGTCAAGGCAGTCGGCTTGGCGCTCTTACCAAAGAGATAGCTAAACCGGCCGTATCGTTTGGCGGTAAGTATCGCATTATCGATTTTGCGCTGTCAAACTGCGCGAATTCTGGAATAGAAACGGTTGGTGTTCTCACACAGTACCAGCCTTATGTACTTCATTCCTATCTTGGTTCGGGCGCTGCGTGGAATCTTAACGAAAGCGATGGAGGTGTATCCATTCTGCCTCCGTTTGCAACGCAAACGGGTGGTGCATGGTATGCCGGTACTGCTGATGCTGTAACACAAAACCTTGGCTTTATCGAACAAAATAACCCTGAGTACGTGCTTATTCTTTCGGGCGATCAACTTTATAGCATGGACTATCAAAAAATGCTTGACGCTCACAAACGCCACGGCGCCGATCTTACGATTGCTGTTATGCCAGTTGCATGGGAAGAGGCTTCTCGTTTTGGAATTATTACGCAAGACGAAAACGAGCGCATCACCAAGTTTACCGAAAAACCCAAAAAGCCCGATTCTAATCTTGCGTCTATGGGAATTTATATTTTTAACAAAGACCTGCTGGTAACGTCTTTGCGCGAAGACACTATCAATCAAACGTCTGAGCACGATTTTGGCGGAGACATCATTCCAAAACTTCTTGAAGATGGCAAGAAGCTCTACACCTACGAATATCGAGGATTTTGGCGTGACGTTGGTACCATTTCTTCGTATCACGAAACAAGTATGGATTTGCTTGGTGAGCACCCTGCATTTGATTTGTTTAACACAAATAACCCCATGATGAGCAATGCTTCTACGCGCCCACCTGCGTATATTGGACCACAGGGTTCAATTGATGATTGCTTGGTTGGCAACGGCTGCAATATTTATGGAAGTGTTCGTCATTCAATTATCTCTACGGATAGCTTTGTGGGCGAACGTGCCATTGTTGAAGATTCCGTACTATTACCTGGCGCCGTTGTTAAAGCGGGCGCGCACGTAGTTCGCGCAATTTTGGGCGAACATGCCGTGGTTGAGGAAGACGTTGTACTAGGAAGCGTTGATCAAACACGCGATACAGCGGTTATTGGAAACGACGTTGTAGTTGGAAAGGGTGAAGGTATACGATGAAAAAGTTTATTGGTATTATAACCGCCAACTATTCTACAAAACACCCCAGTATTTTAACTGAAACACGTCCAGTGGCGTCCATGCCGTTTTTGGGAAGATACCGTATTTTGGATTTTGCGCTTTCTAATATGGTAAACAGCGGAGCACGCACCATTGGCATGATTATGCCGTATAACTACCGCTCCATTATCGACCATATTGGGTCGGGTCGCGATTGGGATTTGGACAGAAAAAAGGGTGGTCTGTTTATCCTTCCTGGTTCGGCGTTTGGAACTTCTCGTACCGGCTCTCGCTTTTTGTTGCGCGATATTGAAAACAATAAAGAATTTTTGCAGCGCGACGCTCATGAGTACGTTATTGTGTCATCGGCAAACTTTGTTATGACCATTGATTATAATGAGATCCTTAACGCTCATATAAAGTCGGGTGCCGATATTACCGTGGCTGTTAAGCGCGCCTCTCAAAACGATTCCGATATTGTGGGGCTAAGCGTTGAGGATGGCCGCGTGCGCGGAATCACGCATGGTATTGTGTTTGGCGACGCTGCATTTCTTGATTGCTTTGTGATTAAAAGAACGCTGCTTCTTGAGCTGCTGGAATGGTATGCTCAAAGCGATTACCTTGATCTGTTTGAAGCCATGGAGCACGATTTTAATCGCGTTAACGTTCAAACCTTTGAGTTCTGTGGGTATGTGAAAGGTATTTTTAATAAAAAAACGTACTTTCAGTCAAATATGGACTTGCTGAATCCCACTATTACGCAGGAGTTGTTCCCCGTTGATCGTCCTGTTCGTACCAAAGCACATGATAATGCGCCCGCTAAGTTTGAACAGGGTTCGCGTGTAACCAATTCACGCGTATCGGGAAGTTGCCGCATTTATGGAACCGTTGCTAATTCAATTTTAGGACGCGATGTTATTGTTCAGCATGGCGCGGTTGTAAACGATTCCATTATCATGCAGTCTTGCGTTATTGAGCAGGGAGCACGCGTTGAACATGCTATTGTGGACAGAAACATTACGGTTCCAGCTTCAACCGAGCTTCGCGGTACGCCCGACGCTATTTTGATTAAAGAAAAAGGTAACTAGTCTAAAAACGAGCGAAGTTGCTGCTTGCAGCAGCTATCGCAAAATGTAACGTCGACAACAAAGGTAATGAACTGATATGAGTATGGTTGAACGCACATCAACTAAGCAAACAAAAAAGCTGCATGTATTATGCGCAACCCCCGAATGCGTTCCTTTTGTAAAAACGGGTGGGCTTGCCGATGTTGCAGGTGCCTTGCCGCGCGCGCTTAAGCGCTTGGGGGCGCGTGTAAGTGTTATTTTGCCCAAATACAGCGCAATTCCTTGGGAGTATGTTTCAAAGATGGAACATATTGCCGAGTTTTATGTGCCACTATCTTGGCGTTATGAATATTGCGGTTTGGAAAAGCTTCGCTATAAAGGCGTTGAGTATTATTTCATTGATAATGAGCATTACTTTAAGCGTGATGGCATTTACGGATTTTTTGACGATGGCGAGCGTTTCGCGTTTTTCTCAAAAGCTATTTGCGAGGCCATAAATTATATCGGCGAGCTTCGTTGTGACATCATTCATTGTAACGATTGGCAAACTGCCCTTGTGCCAGTGTTTTTACACGAGTTTTATCACGAAATACCATCTTGTCGCAATGTTCGGGTAACCTTTACCATTCACAATCTTAAATTCCAAGGTCAGTTTGGCGACCAAATGATAGGTGATGTGTTGGGCTTGGCAGGTAAACCCAATGCCGTTCGTCAGCTCTATATTGATCGCGAGTCTATTAACTTTATGCAAGCAGGCCTATGCTACGCCGACCGTATTACCACGGTAAGCCCTAGTTATGCAGGCGAAATACAAATGCCTTTTTATGGTGAGGGTTTGGATGGGCTTCTTAGAAGACGCTCGTGTATTGTTCGAGGCATTCTTAACGGTATTGATGTTGAATTATGGAATCCCAAAAATGACAAGCTCATTCACAGCAGGTACTCAATTCAGGATTTAAGTGGTAAGGCGCGCAACAAAGCTCATCTTCAGCAAGAACTTGGACTTGACGTAGATCCGACACGTCCTTTGATTGCGCTTATCGGTCGTTTAACTGCACAAAAGGGTATCGGGCTGGTAACCTATGCCATGAATTACCTCATGCAACGAGGTGTTCAAGTGGTTGTTCTGGGAACAGGCGAAAAAGAATATGAAGACTCGTTTAGATATTTTGCGGCCACCTATCCTCGTCAAGCAAGCGCTTGCATTACCTTTGATAACGCGCTTTCTCATAGAATCTATGCTGGTGCAGATATTTTCTTAATGCCTTCTGTGTTTGAGCCGTGTGGATTATCCCAGTTAATTTCAATGCGATACGGAACAATTCCTGTTGTTCGCGAAACAGGAGGCTTGCGCGATAGCGTTATTCCTTACAACAAATATACGCAAGAAGGCACTGGTTTTAGGTTCTGCAATATCAATGCCGATGAAATGACGCGCATACTTATGGATGCTTGCGAGCTTTATTGGACCGATAAAAAAGCATGGGTTGAGCTTCAAAAACGTGCAATGCGTGCCAACTTTAGCTGGAGTAGGGCTGCGCATGAATATCTGCGCGTCTATCTGCAGCTTTGTCCTGAATATACAAACATTTACGTAAAGAGGTAATATCGTGAGAGCGCAACATAATAGTCTTGACACAAGATATCGTTCAATTGCTGGAGCCGTAGCGGTTGGTGAACAGTTGCGGTTAACTATTGATATTTGGGATGATGTTCCTCGTCGTGTTGTGTTGCGCACATGGACGGACGAAGAAAAAGAACAGCTCGTTCCCATGAGAAAAGTTGGCTGTTCTGAACGCCGTAATATTGCGCTCTGTGGAGAACTTAACGGTGGATGTCGCTATGGTGTAACGCTTACGTTTGATAAGCCGCAAGTGCTGTGGTACAGCTTTCAAATTACTTCTTCTAAAGGCGATGTATGGCGCTACGGCGCAGCTCAAGAGGATAAAGTGGGCGTTGGTGCTTTTGCCTATGGTGAACCTCCTTCATTTCAGGTAACGGTATATAAAAAACAAAGAACCGTTGATCCCACATGGTATACCCAAGGTGTTGCCTATCAGATTTTTCCCGATCGTTTTGCGCGTGACGATAATTGGCGAGCTCGTTGTGAGCGCGTTTTAAGCATTCCGCGCAAAGGAGTTACGCGTAGGCTGGTAGACGATTGGAACACCTATCCATATTACGAGCGTGATGCCGACGGTAATATTTTGGCCTGGGATTTTTACGGAGGTAGTTTACAAGGTATTATTTCTAAGCTTGACTACCTTAAAAATTTGGGAATTACCATTATTTACCTTAACCCTATTGTAGAAGCACAGTCTAACCATCGCTATGATACGGCTGATTATTTTCATGTTGACCCCATGCTGGGTACCGATGAAGACTTTGAAGAGCTTTGCAAACGGGCTTCTGATATGGGTATCTCAATTATGCTTGACGGTGTGTTTAATCATGTGGGAGCAGATTCTCATTACTTTAACGCGTGTGGAAATTATGCCGAATTGCCAGCTTCTAACAAAAAAGCAACAACGCACTCATGGTTTACGTTTAATGATTCGGGTGCATATGATTGCTGGTGGGGTGTTAAAGACTTGCCTGCTATTAGAAAGCATTGCCCCGAATTTCGTGAGCTTATTTGTGGCGAAAACGGTGTTATCCGCACCTGGTTGCGCCGAGGTGCTCGTGCATGGCGCTTAGATGTTGTAGACGAACTTACTGATGATTTTGTTGAAGACATAAAAAGTGCCGCTTTGGCAGAAAAGCCCGATTCGGTAGTTATTGGAGAAGTTTGGGAGGACGCGTCTCATAAGCGTGCATACGGAAATTTGCGAAAGTATTTTCAGGGCGCAGAATTAGACGCCACGATGAACTATCCGCTTCGCGATGCGCTTATCTCGTTTATTACGCGTCGTAGCTCTGCTGATTCTTTTGCATCATCCATTGAAAGTTTGCAAGCCAATTATCCACGCGATGCCTTTTATGCCGAATTTAACATGATGAGTACGCATGACCGCGCTCGTATTCTTACGATGTTAGGAGATGCTCCCGATAAAAGCGCAATTTCTGAAGGCGATCAATATTGGTTTAGACTTAATCCTGGCTGTAGAGCTTTGGCGGTAAGTCGTTTGTGGCTTACCACGCTTATACAGATGTGCTTGCCTGGTGTTCCGTGCGTGTATTACGGTGACGAGGCAGGGCTTGAAGGCTACAGCGATCCATTTTGTCGTTCAACGTTTCCGTGGGATAATCCCGACAAAAATTGTCAGATCATTTATCGTAATGCCATTCAGCTGCGTAAAACGCTTGACGTGTTTGTAACGGGTGATCTGCACGTGCGCTCATTTGGCTATGATGTGTTTGGCATGTGGCGTCGTGATAAAACCACAAGTGTATGCGTGCTGGTAAACACACATACCGAGATGAGCCAAACCGTAGATATTCCTGTTGAGAACTTTGTGCCGCTTACTCAAAATCTTGGTAAAGATATGCACGCTCTGCGTCTGGTGGATCTGTTAACAGGCAATGAGTATCAAGCTCATAATGGAACGCTTACGCTCACGCTTCAAAATTTGGGTTCAATGATTTTATGTGCGTCTATTAAAACGCCTTTGTCGCTTCCTTTTAAACCTGGTGCGGGTGTTTTGTGTCACATAACATCATTGCCCGGAGGAACGCTTGGCCAGCCGTCGTATAACTTTGTTAACTATCTCTCGCAAGCGCACATGCGTTATTGGCAAATGCTTCCCGTGCACCCCGTAGACGAAGATAAGTCACCATATGCAGGGTATTCTGCTTTTGCTGGAAACATGGCGCTCGTTGAGCAGCAAGAGCAATGTAATACTAAAGATGACGAAGACGAGGACAACACGCCTGACAGCGTTGAGTTTCATCGTTTTGTTCAAGACAACGACCATTGGTTAGTGCCGTATGCTTGTTTTAGAGCGCTCAAGAAGCGTTATAAGGGAATTTGCTGGCAGAAGTGGCCTGAGCCGTATAATCGTTGGGATCCAGCGTTTACGCGTGAACGCGATTTGCTTGACGATATTGAAACATGCGTAAAAAAGCAGTTTGTATTTGACCGCCAGTGGCGCGCACTTAAGGCGTATGCGCATGAAAATGGCGTGTCGCTTATCGGCGATATTCCTATGTATGTTTCTGCGGACTCAGCCGATGTTTGGACAAACCCTCAGATGTTTAACCTTGATGTAGACGGTTATCCTACGTTAGCTGCAGGCGTTCCACCTGATGAATTTAGCGCAACTGGTCAGCTTTGGGGAAACCCTACCTACAATTGGGACTTGATGGAACAAGACGGTTTTTCGTGGTGGACACGTCGTCTTGCGCGTGAGTTTGATCTTTTTGACTATGTTCGTCTTGATCATTTCTTAGGATTTTCTTCTTATTTTGCAATTCCCGTTACTAAACAGGCTGTACGCGGTAGTGAACAAACAGAAAACGAAGAGGCTGCCATTCAGGCTATTGCACACGGTTCGTGGCGTGAAGGTCCAGGCGTTCGTGTGATGCGTGCCTTGTATAAAAAGTTGGGACCGCTTCCTTTAATTGCCGAAGATTTGGGTATTGTAACGCCTGCGGTTCGCGCGCTTTTAGTGGATACACACATTTGCGGTATGGATGTTATGCAATTTTCTCACGAAGATGTGCGATTTGGCTATCATCCGTCATGTAAGAAGGTAGCATATACTTCCACCCATGATACGCAAACGCTTATTGGCTGGTGTAAAGACCACTATCATATGGACAGCTATACAGCCGAAAAGCAGGCAGAATATCTGTTGAGTGAGGCGTTTTCTTCTGACGCGCTTGTGTCAATTGCAACGTTGCAAGATGTTTTACACTTAGACGATTCTGCGCGTATGAATGTACCGGGTACAAGTAACGATAATTGGTCGTGGCAGGCGCATACAGAAGATTTGGCAAAATCGGCAGAATACGTACGCACGTTGGTTGATCAGACTGGACGGATATAGCATGTTTTTACATAGAGTTGTTCAGCAACTCCTTACATCTCGCGAAATACACAGGATATGGAACGAGCTTGACCAGGGAAAAGATTGTACGCTGAACATCTCTCAAAGTGCTCGTCCATTTATAGTTGCCGCGCGTGCGTGCGTCCAAGCACGTCCTATATTGCTGGTGGTATCAGGCGAGGACGCAGCGGATAGAGCTGCACGCATTCTTGCAGGCTGGCTTGGACCCGACGTGGTGTTTCGCTATCCCAACCGAGCCGATTTACCCTGGAGCGACAAGGGCGCTGGCGCAGAGGTATGTGGCAAGCGCGTCGAGGCGTTGTTTCATCTTGCACAACCACAAAGGTGCGTGGTTGTGGCAAGTGCGCGTGCCCTTTTGAGGCGGCTTCCGCCCATAACTTCATCTTTTGCTCAACAGAAGAAGATTTGCATAGGCGACGAGCTTGATATATACGCGCTTGCACGTCAGTTGGTGCTATGGGGATATGTTTCTACAACAGCTGTTAAAGAAGTTAGAGAACCAGGTTATTTTTGTGTTCACGGCGATAGTGTTGATGTGTTTTCGCCCTGTGAACAAGCTCCCGTCCGCATTTCCTTTTTTGGTGATGAAGTAGACGATATCAGAAAAGTTGTGCCTTCTACAGGTCAAACGATCTCTTCTCAGCAGCAAGCGGTGCTCTATGCCGCGCGCGAACTTGAATTATCGCCTGCAACTATACAGTGTGCAAAAAACAAGCTCTATGATAAAGCTCAAGAGGATTCAGATATCGAGCGCGTTTTAGATCAGATAGAAGAATCCGTTTACACCAACGAATTAGATGCTTATCTTCCGTATTTATATCCTTCAACTGCAAGTGTTATAGACTATATGCACCCATCTGCTCTTGTTGTTTTGGCAGAACCTCGTGCATTGTTTGATGATTGCCAACGTGCATATGACGAGCTTATGCACGCATCAACGGAAAAGCGCGCGAGTTTGGATGGGCTGTATACCTCGCCAGTTGAACTTGATTTTGGTAAACAACAGCGACTTTCTCTCTCTTCACTTGCAAGACAGGGAATGCGTGCGTCAAATCATGTTGTAACCGAGCAGTGCGACATTGCAGGATCTGCAAGTAAAATGATTGGGCGCATACGTGAGCTTTTAGCAAATAACACAGCAGTTGTTTTTTCTGTACCCGATCGCGGCGCGCGCCGTGCGCTGCAGCTTAGTTTTACAGATGAGAACATTTCTTTTGAAGATGCGTCTGAACACGCGTCTGAACACGCGTCTGACCATGCGTCTGAATACGCGCCTGAACACGCATCTGAACACAACCAAGACCTAGAAGCGCAAAATCTCCCACTTCCGCGCAATAAGGTAGTGTTTTTTGCTGATCCTATTAATGCCGGTATTGTAATTCCGTCTGCTCATCTTGCTATTTTTTCGGTAAGCGACTTAAACGCTCATCTCAACAATAAAAAGCATCGTTTTCAAAAAATTGACCCCACCAAACTAACGTTTCCTTTTAAGCCGGGAGACTATGTGGTGCATGCAACGCATGGAATTGCGCTGTTTCAGAAAATTGTTCAACAAGAAGTTGCTGGTAAAAAACGCGATTATTTTCTTTTGGTATACGCGCAAGATGATAAGCTCTACGTTCCTTTTGAACAAGTTGATAAAATTACGCGCTATATAGGACCTGATGGCTCAACGCCTCGTTTAACGCGTCTGAACTCTGCCGACTGGTCTCGTGCATGTACGCGTGCACGTAAATCGGCACAAAAAATGGCGTTTGATTTGGTTGATTTGTATACACGCCGTTCAACAATTAAGGGCTTTAGCTTTTCTTTTGACACCCCTGCGCAAGAAGACATGGAAACAAGCTTTCCCTATACGCTTACGCGCGATCAAGCACGCGCGCTCGACGACATTAAAGCCGATATGCAATCTGCTACGCCGATGGATCGTCTTTTGTGCGGTGATGTTGGTTTTGGAAAAACCGAAGTTGCCCTGCGCGCGGCGTTTAAGTGTTGTCAGGATCATAAACAGGTTATGGTTTTATGTCCAACTACCATTTTGGCTCAACAGCATTTTGAAACCTTTTATGAGCGCTTTACTCCATTTGAGGTGAATGTGCGCGTCCTTTCGCGTTTCATTAAGCCTGCCGAGCAAAAGCGCACGTTAGAAGGTTTTTCTACAGGTGATGTAGATGTTTTAATTGGAACGCACCGCTTGCTCTCGTCTGATGTTAATCCTTCTGACTTAGGTCTTATCATTATTGACGAGGAACAGCGCTTTGGTGTTCAGCATAAAGAGCAGCTTAAAAATATTCGCGAGCAGGTTGATGTGCTTACGTTGTCGGCAACGCCCATTCCTCGCACCATGCAGATGGCAATGAGTGGCGTGCGTGATATGAGCTTGATTTTAAGCGCGCCAGCAGGTAGAAAGCCAGTACGCGTGCATGTTGGTGAATGGGACTCAGACCTTATAAGCGATGCTATTCGCCTAGAACTTGCGCGTAAAGGTCAGGTGTATTACGTAAGCAACCGAGTAAAAACTATTGATGATGCGCTTGAGCGCGTCCACGCCTGTGCGCCTGAGGCACGCGTTGGAGTGGCGCACGGTCAGATGAGTCCGTCTCAGATCGAAGAAGTTATGCTTTTGTTTGAAGAGCACGAGATTGACGTTTTGGTTGCAACAACCATTATAGAAAGCGGTATTGATAATCCGCATACCAATACACTGATCATCGAAGATTCTCAGCGCTTGGGCTTGGCACAACTTTACCAGCTTAAAGGACGTGTTGGTCGTGGTCGCGTGCAGGCGTATGCGTATTTTATGTTCCCACCTACCGAGCCACTTACCGAAGAAGCACGCAGGCGTCTTGAAGCAATTTACGAGCACCAAGAGCTTGGCTCGGGTATGCGCATTGCTATGAAAGATCTTGAGATCAGAGGTGCTGGTTCACTTATGAGCGCTGAACAGCATGGTAATTTATCGGGTGTTGGTTTTGATTTGTTCACACAAATGCTCTCCGATGCTGTTCGCGAAGCAAAAGGCGAAACTCAACACACAGACCTTGCCGAAGTAGTTATTAACATTCCTGCCGATTTTTATTTCAGCGAAGACTATGTTCCCGAGATTGATAAACGCGTGCTTTTGTATCGACGCTTGGCAGCCGTAACAGAATTGAGCGAGGTAGACGCGCTTGAAAAGGAGACGCTTGATACCCATGGCGCGCTTGAACCTGCTGGCGTAAATTTATTTGTGCGTGCTCGTATTCGTATTCGCGCTGCTCGTTTAGGTGTTCAAACTGTTTCTGCATTAACGGATAAGATCATTTTGCAGGGGTTGGAAGTTCCTTATGCACGTGCGCGTTTGTTGCGCGCGCACAATATTTTAGTTTACCCTAAGACTAAAAAGGTTATATTCCCTGTTAAACGCGAGCGTGAATTGGAGCGCGCTACGCAACGTATTCAAGAAGCGTCTAAGCGTCTTCAAGCTGCACAAACGCACGATGTGCCGCAAGAAACAATCGAGCGCGACGCGCGGTCGCTTAAAGGTGACAAGTTGGTTGCACAAACCTTGCAAGCCCTCGAAGAATTTGGTGATAGCGATGACTCATAAACATAGTGTAGTGGTAACAGACGAGCAAGAAGCGGCTATTGATGAGTGTATTACGTGTATGAAGGACGCTCCAGCTTCCCAAATTGCTTTTGAGCGGCTTGTTCGATTGGTGTGGCGCCTTCGTCAAGACGACGGATGCCCGTGGGATAAAGCGCAGACGCACGAAAGCATTACCAAAAATATGATTGAAGAAGCCTACGAAGCAGTTGATGCTATTCATCAAACGGATAGCGACCATCTGTGCGAGGAGCTTGGTGATGTGCTTGAGCAGGTGCTTCTTCACGCGCAAATTGCTTTGGACAACCAGGAGTTTACGCTTGAGGACGTCTGCCATGGTTTGGCGGAGAAGCTTATTCGTCGGCACCCTCATATTTTTGATACCAACTCTTTGGCGCATATGCCTAGCTCTGCCGATGAAGTCCTCAATATTTGGGATAGTGTGAAAGACGCCGAGCGCGCAGCTGATAATACGCGCGCGGGCACTCATAAAGGGTTACTTGATTCAATACCGCGCTCGTTTCCTGCGCTTATGCAGGCTCAAAAGGTTGTAAAACGTGCGCATAAAGCTGGTTTAGGTGCGCATACTCACCAACAGGCATGCGCTGAGGCCGAAAAACACATGCATGAATTGGTTGATTCGTGTACATCTAAGAGTGCTTTTGTTGAGGACGTGAAGAAGCAAGCCCAAAATAAAGCCGATAACAATCACAACACTCAAGACGATCACAACGAACGTGCACGCCTGTTTGGTAAGCTTATGTTTTCGTTGGTGGAGCTTGCGCAAGATATGCATGTTGATGCCGAGGAAGCACTTGCTTTTGAGGTACGTGCGTATCGAGAAACGTTTCGTGCATGCGAGCAGCATCTTGCAGCCCAGGGTTCATCACTTGATGACGTAGATTTTGAAGATAAGCAACGCATATGGAATGATGTGTCCAATAAATCGGTACAATAAATTATAACATTGGTGGCTATAGGGATATTTCTTGCATGTATAGTTCAGATTCATCTCAAAAATCACATGGTACGCGCGCTGTGGCACGTCGCCCGCACGCCGTAGACACTTTGCGCCTTGCGCGTGAGGATGCGCGATCGTCTCGCTCGTCTCGTCCGCACCAAGTGTCGCGCTCATCTGCGCCGCTGTCGCAAAATCCCACTTCCGTGCAAAATCCTTCATTTTTAAATAACCCTTCCAATTCGGTACAAACATCCTCATCAGGAGCATCTTCTAAGCGTGCTCAGCGTCGCAGCTATAAGAATAGAAATCGCACAAAATCGCAGCATTCTTTATCTGCACAGGCAAGCCAGCTTGTAGGAATCATTTCTACAATTTTATCCCGTAAAATTTGGGTTGTCTGCTTGGTGGTTGTGGCTATCGCACTTGGTGTTCTAGGCCCAGTTCATGACTTTTATGTTGCTCGTCGTACAGGCGATGTCCTTGAACAGAAAAAAGCGTATATCGAAGAAAAAAATGCCGAACTTGAGTCGGAGCGCGATTCTTTGTTTACCGAAGAAGGCGTTGAAACACAGGCGCGTAAAAGGGGATATGTATCTCCAGGTGAAGTTGGAGTTAATGTAGAGGGTTTGGAACAAAAAGAGGTTGAAGACCCTTCAAAACCTGTTGAATATCCTGATTCGCGATCATGGTTTGACAAAACACTCGACACGCTCTTTGGTTTTTCTCCGCAAGATATTTGGAATAAGCGCGTTTAGCGTTAAGGCTTTTAACTGCGCATGGTGCTCAAACTCACGTTAAGCAGTTATTGCATTGCTCCATACGTAGCAATTACCTCGTGCTTTTTTGCTGTACACCTGTCATCTAGCTTATGTTTCGTGCCCAAATGCGCGTCATCTGCGCTGTGTTTTACATCTAAATTCGCAAGGCATGCGCGCCACGGCTCACATTTCACAACCCATCTGTGCGCCGTGGCTCACCTTTCGGCGATTTTGTCTTTGTTACGACTTATGTTATTTGGTGTTTGTTGTACTATTAAAAGGGTGTTTGCGTATAAAAGGTGGGTTGTGTTATGAAACAAATTGCATGCATAGATATAGGTACCGTTACTGTTCGTTTGGGAATTTTTGATATAGATTCCAAACCTATTAAAGTGGTTAAAAAACTTTCGACCATTTGCGATTTAGGTAAAGGGTTTAACGAAACAGGAAATCTGAGCAAAGACGCTATCGAACGCGTTTTGTCATGCATTGACACCTACGTTGCTATCATTAAGTCTATGGATGTAGTGGGCGTTTGTTGTGTTTTAACAGCTGCTGCCCGTGAATCGCATAATGTAAGCCCTCTGTTAGATGGGCTTTCCTCAAAAGGTCTTATTGCGCAGGTTATTGGCGGTAAAACCGAAGGTTGCCTGACGTTTTTAGGTATATGCCAAGATTTTCCTAACCAGCGCATTTTAGCTGTTGATAATGGCGGCGGTTCTACCGAGCTAACCGTTGGTCGTTTGACCGAAGAAGAGGAACTTTCATATCGTCCAACCAATGACGCAAAGCCAACGCATCACATGCTTCCCGTGGTGGAGCGTGTTATGTCTATTGGTATAGGGTGCCGTCGTTTAAGTGATTCGTATAATTTATATACCGGCATTCCTACCGCAGAAAAAATAGAGCAGGCGCGCGCGTTTGTGCGCAATAGCTTTGCAGGTGCGGTGGACGAAGAGGGTATTTTGATGCTTGAGCCACAAAAAATGATTGCTTGTGGCGGAACAGTAACTTCGTTGGTTGCAATGCTATACGAGCTTGAGCCTTATGATCCTGCTTTTGTTCATTTGCACACGCTTACATTTGACGAAATAGAAGTCCTTATTGCTCGTATGAGCAAGCTTGATTTAGATGGTCTTAAAGCGCTTCCTGGCTTGCAAGAAAAGCGCGCCGATGTAATTTTTGGCGGTGCTCTTATCTTGAGCGAACTTATGAAATGTTCGGGCTTTAAAGAGCTTACGGTGAGTGAACACGACTTGCTGGTTGGACTTGGTATTTGTGCTGCTGCAGAGTATCACAACGACTATGTGCCCTTGCCCTGGAAACCTGGTTTAGCTCGTTTGTAAGATTGCGTGTCGCTTGCGCGCATTTCCGCACATCTTATACAAATTTTTAATTTATGCTTTATGGATCGCGCATTCCGTGTTAAAGTGTTAAAAGTTCTCGTGCTCTTTATACGAGTGCATCGCGTAATGCGTGTTTGGGGGCGTGGTGGAATTGGCAGACGCAGAGGACTTAAAATCCTCCGACTTCGGTCATGTGGGTTCGAGTCCCACCGCCCCCACCAGCTTTTTTCTTTCTTTTTACCCTATTTTACCTGCAGAAATGCAAGCATTCTCATACGTAAAAATTCATCAAGTGTGCTAAGTGTTGCAAAGTGTGTATAACCGTGTTTAACTGGTGTGACAGGTTGTGACCGATACACCAAAAAAATCTCATGCAATAAAAATGCAACAAGTTTTATGATGTAATACAAATATAAACAGTTTTGTACGTGCACTGTACCAATCGTGATAAGGAGCTTATACCATGTCGGCTACACTTTCTTCTAACTTAACGCACGAAAAGGCGTTTGCACTGCTCAAACAGTACAATCAAGAGGAATTTCATATTATTCATGGACTTACCTTAGAGCGTTTAATGCGCTATTTTGCAGCAATTCACGATAAAGATAATATTGATTTTTGGGGTCAAGTTGGCATGTTGCACGATATGGATTGGGAAGTTTGTGACGGCGATGAAGACCACACTCTTTGTACCGAGCGCTTGCTTACCAAAGAAGGGGCATCGGCTGAACTCATTCGTGCAATCCAAACGCACAATTCCGACCTCAACGATAGCCTTCCTAAGCCTGAGCTCAAAATGGAGCGCGTGCTTTTTGCCGCAGACGAAACATCGGGACTTATTGACGCGTGTGCGCGCCTTCGTCCTTCAAAATCTTGTCAGGATCTTGAGCTTTCAAGTCTTAAGAAGAAATTTAAAAACAAAAAATTTGCTGCTGGATGTGCGCGCGAACAAATGACTTTAGGGGCTGAGTATAACTCTTGCGATGTTGAGACGATGCTTGCCGCTGTTTTGGCTGCGTGCAAGGCGACCGATCCTAACCGTGCCCAATGGTTAAAAGACAATCCTTCGTGGTTGGACGAGAATCCACAAAATAGCGATGAAGCACTTCTTGAGGTAGCTCGGCGCATGTAGTCTGTAGTGTAAATCTCTTGTTTGGAAGGTGGTTGGTGGTACCGTGCATACTGAGGGAACGTGTCTAAGCCAGACGCCTATGACGTGCGTCCACGCAACCAGCTTTGCCGTCTTTTATGCGTCCTTTATAGGAAACACCGCCATAGAACATTGCCATATAAACAAGCACATCACTACCGTATAAAACTTAAGTCTTACTGATAGGTATATTGTGTATACTAAATACGACTATTGCCGTAACCTGACGTAGATTGTAACCACGTTATTTTATGGTAAAAACATTTGTGATGTGGCAAATAAGTTTTGTTTTATGGTATATAACTAATTTGTCATGTAAACCCATAATTTTGCTTGGGACAACAAACAAATAAGGAGAGGATATGGCGCTTCTTTCCAGAAGAAACTTTTTATATGGGACGGCTGCAAGTGCGGCTACACTTGGCGCGCTTGGCATGCTTGGTGGGTTAGGCGGTTGCTCGACTGCGGACAACACTAAAGAGTCGCAAGATGTGGATTTATCTCGTATTGCCGATCAGGATTTAATTTCCAAAGCGCAAGCTGAAAAGGAGCTGATTGTCTATGGCTCTGCAGAAGAACCTTTTGTGGCAGCGGCGTGTAACAATTTTCAAAAGCTTTTTGGTATCACCACTAAATTTATGCGTCTCTCTACGGGTGAAGTTCAGGCAAAAATCGAAGAAGAAAATGGCAATCCATCAGGTGATGTGTGGTTTGGAGGCACTACCGATCCCTATAATATTGCTGCTTCAAAGGGACTGCTTGAGCCTTATGAAGCTCGTAACGCAACGCACTTACTTTCTCCTCACTATAAAGATGATCACAATTATTGGTATGGTATTTATAAAGGTAGTTTGGGCTTTTTCTACAATAAAGCAGAGCTTGATAGACGATCGCTTGAAGCTCCATCAGACTGGCCCGATTTACTTAAACCCGAGTATAAGGGCTTAATTTGGTCTTCCAATTACAACACAGCTGGTACGGCCAAACTGCTTATTAACACCATGATTCAAAAATATGGTCATGACGAGGGTATAAAGTACCTTGTTGATCTGGATAAAAACATTGCGGTTTATAGTAAAAGTGGTGTTGGCCCTGCGCAAAATGTTGGTACAGGGGAGTGCGCTATTGGTATTGGGTTTGTTTCGCTAGCTATTAAGCAAATTGTAACCAATGGTTATAAAGACATTCGCATTGTAATTCCTTCATCGGGAACAAGCTATGAAATTGGTGCTACAGCTATTATTAAAGGTTGTAAGCACCCGTACGCCGCGCAACTTTGGATTGAGTACGCGCTTTCGCCGCAATGCGTTGAACGTGCTCAGGAAGTGGGTTCTAATCCATTTTTGGTTATCGACGACGCACAACAGCCGCCTCTTGCTGCAGAATTTGGTCTTGATCCTAATAATGTTATGGATTACGACTTTGAGGACGCCAAGAAAAACACCGAGCGTTATGTGCACGAGGTCATGCAAGCACTTAAAGGCGGAGACTCTCGCTTTAAGACAAAATAGGTTCTTTGCGCATCGCAAGGTTGCTCGGCAGGTGTCCACGCGTTGTGGGTACCTGCAATTTGTGTGCTTATGAGCAGGTGGAAGAGGCAGATGATGTGTCGTTTTGCTTTTCGTTTGATTTATCGTACAAAAGATAGTTCTTAACAAAAACTATACCTGCCAGCGCAAGTGCGCACCCTAATCCCGTGTAGAAAAACGCAATAAAGAAGTTAGGCAAAAGCTGATATGCACGCAGACCAATGCCTCCGCCCATCATAACCGCCATAATAGCATACGATTTAAGGTCAAAAAAATTCCAAAAAGGTTGCGCAGACGTATACGCCATGATTCTTGCAGTATGCTTTGTGCTCATGCCGAAAAACATCAAAGCAAATAGGCAAAAAATTATAGCCGAAAGCACATAAGCCATCCATGTAGCCTCGATAAGGGCATATGACAGCAATCCAAGGCGCGCAACATTAAAACCAGCTATAAGCCATACCGCACCTGCAATTAATAACAGTGTTCGTTTGTTAACGTAAAACATAGCATGCTCCGTTTCGTATGTGATTATGAGCTTATTTTACCCACGCCGAATAAGTTTTTCAGGGCATATAACTCTTAACACAACCTACACGAGGCATGCTCGCATTATGAAGATTAGTCATCTTGCCGTAGTGGCTGATACTTTGGATAATATTTACACGTAGAAATACGTCTTCTCATGTAGTCCAAGAAGCGCGCGAACGATCGATCTTTTTCGTACCACTGTGTAAACTTATAGCCCTTAGTAAGATAGGTGGTTATGAGGTTTTTATCCTCGGGGCTTCCATATTTTTTAAGCACGCTTGGGTCTACATATAACCAAAGGCCACGTTCATCGTGATAGTGCGGCGCTAGGTGCTTATGCTCAATTAAGTCTTCTACAACATAATGCATAAAATTACATCCGCCAGCTGTCATATAATACGAAGATCGACCCTGGCGAAGATTAATTTCAAATACCTTATACGTATGGTCACGCACATCGTACTTTAAATCAAAGTTAGCAATCCCACGATAGCCAATGTCTTGTAAAAAACGAGCATAACGGTCATATAGAGCTTGGTCGCCCATAGTTAAAAGAGCATTATAATTGCCTATCTCGTAGGGCAAACACTCGTCTAAAAGGCATTTCCCAAGGCACATCATGCTAACTTTGCCGCAGCTGTCTACGTATGCGTTGAGCACGTACATTGCCGAGGAATTACCTGGAATAAAGTCTTGTACAACAAGCTTTCCGTGGTAGCCCTCATTATAAATTGTATTCACCACGTGCTCTAATTCGTCGCGCGTATTAATCTTGTAAAACTTTTTCTTGCCTTCAAAATTCATACGAGCAAACTCAATACTGTCATCAGCTTTTAACCCAACAGGAAACGTGAGCCCCAAATCCAAATCATTTTTAGTTTTCTTAGTTATAATTTTTGTTGCAGGATAATCCAGGCCATAATCTTGGCAAATCTGATAAAAATTAATTTTGTTTTCGAGTTTTTTCTGCAGATCATAGTCGATGTAATTAAATACAAAATTCTTTTCGAGCTCGTGTTTATGCTTAACAATAAGTGCTGTGTAGCCATCAGAGCATGAAATAAGTAACAAGGGCTTATTTTGCTCACTAAAACGTTGTGCCACGCTTTCAAGGACGCGCAGAAAGCCTGCGTCTGTGTCAAAATCCTCGTGGACTTCTACATCGATAATCTTTGACGCACGAGTAAAGCGCAGTGCTTTCACTCCAAAAGCATATGAATGAACTCCATATGCCTCGTGTAAAGAACGAGCAACACCGTATGCGTTAATATCGGTTCCTAAAACAATGGGAATGAACTGCATTATACCCTCTTTCGACCACAGGTTTTGATAATTGTGTCGCCTAAAACTTGGGTAGTATCTACAACGTTTTTATGGGTTATACCCAGCGTAGAAAGCTCCGTACAGGCAAGAATAACAATCGCATCCTGTGTATATTTGTCAATGAGCGAATCCAGAGTGGGGAACTGAGTTGCGCCAGTTTTTTTCACATCATATATTACGTCTGTAATGGTATTTTGTTCTTCCTCCGTGGGATAGATAACCTTAAGATTGTGTAGCGCTGCATAGCGCTCATACAACTTTGTTGAGCGTGTGCCCTGTGTGGCAAAGACAGCAACATTTTTAGTGCCCATTTGTTTACAACGAGCAAGCGTCTCGTCTACCATGTTAATAATTTTTCCTTGAGCCATAGAGGACATTGCATCAAAAAAGTAATGACTTGTGTTACACGGAAACGCAATCAAAGGCACGTTCAGATTGTTTAGTATCTGAAAATCCCCTTTGACGGCATCCAGAAACACTTGATCTTTACCACGCAAGATAACATCTGTTCGATCGGGAAGGGTGGCATGATTTAAGATGATGGCGTTTATGTGGTCCTGATCTTTGTCGGCTGCCGTATGGCGAACAATATAATCAAAAAGAACGGATGTAGCTAAAGGCCCCATGCCGCCGATGATACCCAATTCATAGTTCATAATTTCAGATCCTTTTTCGTATTTTTCTCATTGTATCATACAACGAACTGCCTTCACGCAGCGGATGGACTCATAGCACATGTTGCACAAGGGCAGACAAGGCGGAGCGCGGTGTATACGAGTGTGCATAAGTTGGGGGTGCGTTGTGGGGAAACTTGTATAGGTGCTTTTTCCGTTTACCGACGTGTTGGATACGTTCACCAGATTATTATGCCGCTTAACGCCGTTGCAGATGTTCACATATTATTATACTAAATGCTGCGATCATGGGAGTGCACCATTTTCTGCGTTTGATCATGCATATACCTTTGTTTAAAGCAACCAATATACAGTCATATTACTATAGAGGATGGATGAATTATGCTGCCTAAATCATCAGACTTGTCAGTCAAATTTATGCACAGTTTAAGTCGTAGGCAATTTGTCTCGGGAGGGATTGCACTCAGTGCGCTTGGTGTAGGTTTGGGTTTTATAACTCCCTTTATGTCTCGTACCGCTTTTGCAAATCAAAAAGATCAAAATAGTATTGTTGGTAAAGATGTTCAAGCTATTTTGGATGCAATGACACGCCGACAAAAAATTGAGCAAATGCTTATGCCCGATTTTAGACAATGGGGATCAAAAAATGGGCAGAAACCATCAGATCTTACCGCAATGAATGATGAGGTGCGCGCAGCATTAGATGAGTTTCACTTTGGTGGTGTAATACTTTTTGCCAACAATGTTAAAGAGACCGAGCAAACGCTCAAGCTGACGCGCGATATGCAGGCTGCGGCACTACAAAACTCCAAGCATGATCCTTGTGGTGACATCCCGCTTTTTCTTACGATTGACCAAGAAGGCGGTATTGTTTATCGTTTAGGAAGTGGTACTGCTTTACCAGGTAATATGGCTGTTGGCGCCACACGTAACCCTGATTATGCACAAGAATGTGGAGAAATTATTGGGCGTGAGCTAAGCGCACTTGGCATTAATGTTAATTTTGCTCCTGTTTTTGATGTAAACAATAATCCGTCTAATCCTGTTATTGGATTACGTTCGTTTGGCGAAAAACCCGAGCTTGTTAGCTCAATGGGTGTTGCAATGATGAAAGGTATGCAGAAATATAATATCATCGCAACGGCAAAGCATTTTCCTGGTCATGGTGACGTTGCTGTGGATTCGCATATTGGTTTGCCACGTGTTGATAAAACAAAAGCACAACTTGAAAATCTTGAATTTATCCCCTTTAAAGCTGCTGTTAAGTCGGGTATCGATATGATTATGACAGCACACATTCAATATCCAAAAATTGAAACTACTAAAGTTAAATCAACTGATCCTAAAAAAGGAGAGTTCGAACTTCCCGCTACTCTGTCTAAAGTGATTATGACTGACATTTTGCGTACAGAAATGGGTTTTAAGGGCGTGGCAATTACTGATGCTTTGGGAATGGGCGCTATAGCCGAAAATTTCACTCCTTTTGATGCGGTTAAAAGAGTGTTTCTTGCTGGGGTAGATATTGCACTTATGCCTATGGTGCTCAGAAACACGGCTGATATTGATAAGCTGCGCAAGTTAATAGATGCTTTAGAGAAAGATAAAGATATTAGTGACACGAGACTGAATGAATCGGTTACGCGCATTCTTAATCTTAAAAAGAAGCGCGGCATTCTTGACTATGCAAAATCAGAAAAAGAATGGGCAACTGCATTGAGCTTTGCAAATGCGCAAGTAGGCTCAAAAGAAAATCGAGCGATTGAACGAAAAGTTTCCGAGGCGGCAGTCACGGTGGTTAAAAACGAAAACAATGCCCTGCCATTTATACCGTCTGCTTCGGACAAAGTATTGCTCATTACTGCATTTGCAAATGAAATTCCAGGTGTAAAGTTAGCAATTCGTCGCCTGAAACACGATAAAGTTTTACCAGAAGATGTGGTTTGTGACGTTGATAACTATATTAAAACAGGAGATGAAACGGAAGAGCAAATCAGTGCAATTGTAGATGAGCTCAAGAACAAGATTAAAGGGTATTCGATGGTTGTTGCTGTGTCGCGCGTGTATTCAGCAAAATATCTTACTGATAAAAAGAAATCTCCGTATAGCGTTTTTGCAACCACGTCTTTAGTTAATGCCTGCGCCGATGCAAAAATACCAATTGCAGTGATGTCAATAGCAAACCCTTACGATGCGGCTCTTTATACAAATGCATCTGCAGTGCTATGTGTTTACGGCAATAAGGGAATGGACCCAACAGAAAAGCTTGAGCCGTCTAAAGCTTTTGGACCCAATATACCTGCAGGTATTGAGGCTATTTTTGGTGGTTCTGTACCCTCGGGTAAGTTGCCTGTGACGTTTTATGCAATAAAAACTAATGCTTCAAACGATGCAGAATTTGACACCAATACGGTTATTATGCCTTATGGTTCATCAGTAAGCGTGATAAGTTTAGACCAGAAACGCGCAATATCCACCTCAACAAATAATACAACTTCAAATGGTGAACAGACTTCTACTCCATCGCAAGAAAACACAAAGCCTGGAAACAGCGCAGGGAACACTACACAAAACGGCGCATCAGACGATGGTCAACAGAATGAAGGAAAAAGTTCTGGTGGCGAAAACGATGGGAGCGCATCGTCGGATAACAATACAACACAGGGCATGCCGCAAACATCAGATTTGTTTAATAACATGGCCACAATAGCTGCTACAGGGGTGGGCTTAGCTGGTGTTTTAAGTGGCATAACAACGCGTTCATATAAGAAAACTGCGCACGATAGTTCAAATAATACAAATACAGCACGTATGGAATAACGAGCGCAAAACACCCGAGTGTTAGTACTTTACACTCGGGTGTTTATATAGTTGCCATAGGCTACAGGCTGCAGAGATTTGAGCTATAAGCCGTAGAGCTTTAAGCCGTAGTCTGCAGAGCGCAGAACTATATACGCGCTACTTGTTGGTACGCTTTTTGCGTGCGCGAAGTGCTCCTGCAAAACTTGCCAGCGCTATTCCCATACTTGACAGCATCGCAGAAATTGAACCCATGTCGCCTGTTTGGGGAGATGCCTTCATGTGGCGTGGCTGAGCTGAGTCCTGATCTTGTTTTGGCGCCTGATTTGCCGTGTGAGAGCCTGCACTCTCATTTGGTGTAGAGACGTTGTCAGATTCAGAGCCCGTACCTGGATTTATTTCAGGTTTTGGCTGAGTTTCGGGATTCGGCTTTTCTTCGGGTTTTACCTCAGGATTCGGCTTCTGTTCAGGCTTCACATCAGGAGTCGGTTTGTCATCAGGTTTGACCTCAGGATTCGGCTTCTGTTCAGGCTTTGCCTCAGGTTTTTTACCGTCGTCAGGTTTGACCTCAGGATTTGGTTTGTCCTCAGGCTTTACTTCGGGATTTGGTTGTGGCTCTTGCTGTGGATTCGGTTGCGGACTAGGTGCGGGCTCTGTTTTTTCGGTAGCTGCACCAAATTTTCCGGTGGAAGGATCTACTTCATAGATCTTAGTTGTAGTAGATCCATCTTCATTTTTAATAACTTGCTTGTTTCCGACCTTAATGACCTTGTTTTGGGCAGCTGTAGTTACTTCAACCGTAGGTTCACCCATCTTCTGGTCGGTAAGACCAGTGCTTGGATCTACCTTATAGACAGTTGTAATGGTCTTGCTACCCTTAACGCCGTCAGTTTCTTTTTGAGCCTTATACTCAAGCGTGCTGTCAGCTTCGTAGGTAGTATTAAAATCAATGTCTTCGGTAGTAACTTGTTTGTTACCTACGGCAGTAATACCGTTTTGTGCAGGAGTTGTTTCAACAATTGGATCGGCATCAACCCATTCGCCAGCCACTACTTTGCTTTTGTTCGTTGTAATTTTTTTGCCGTCAACAGGGTTTTTTACTACATGGGTTTTTCTATACTCTAACGTATCGGACGCAACATATGTCATCTTACCTGTAAGTGTTTCTTCAGTGGATGTAGACGCGCCGCTCGTCATATCAGTCCAAGGTACGCCAACGTTTAATTTTAAGGTAATTGTGCCAGAATATTTTCCGTTATGTAAATCTATACCGTCGCCCACATTTGTGGTTTCAAACCCGATTTCTACGTCTCCTTTATAAGGGAGCTTTTGCGAATCACTCAGTATAAATTTACCATTCGAAACAGTTCCTGTTTTGTCTCCACCTTTAACTTTGAAAGTCATTTTGTCGGCATACTTAAGATTGAGCGGAGTTTCTTTATCATTGGAACTCATCCCAATTTTTTGGTAATAAATGCCAACTTTCTTTAATGCAGTTGAGGTCATGTCTTTAAGAGCTGAAATGTCAGTAATTTGGTTTCCGTCCAAAGTTAGCTCTTCTAATTTTGTCAGCGCGTTTACAGCCGAAAAATCTGAAATTTTGTTATAGGTTATCTGTAGCCTTTTGAGGTTGGTTAATTCTTTTACAGGGCTTATATCTTCAATTTGATTATTAGATAAAACAAGATCTTCTATGCTTGTTAATTTTTTTAGCTCATCAATATTGCTAATTTTATTTTTATAAATATAAAACTTTTTAATATTCGTTAAAGCAGAAAGATCTGGAATAGCCGTTATGTTATTGTTGTTCAGATACAGCTCTTGTAGACTTTTTGCTTTGTTTAGTAATGATATATCATTTAATTTATTATAACTAAGAATAATTTTGCTCAGCTTTGTTAGATTTTCTAACGATGGAACTGACGTAAGCTCGTTAAATGATGCCCCCAGCTCTGTTAGTTGAGTTAAGTTTTTCAAAGCGTCAATATTGCTAATTTTATTCTGTGATATTGTAAGCTCTTTCAATTTAGTTAGATTTTCTAACGGAGAAATATCAGCAATTTGGTTATTATTAATCTCTAAAGTTAATAATTTTGTAAGATTTCTAAGAGGAGTAATATTGGTAATCTTATTTTTACCAAGTCTTAAATCCGTCAACTCAGTTACTGTCTCTTATACACATCTCCGAGCCCACGAGACCCTGTCTGTCATCTCGTA
>CAMXVQ010000008.1 GCA_947252455.1 uncultured Atopobium sp.
CAAAGCGCGATTCTGATCGTGAGATTCAAAGAGTGTTAAAAGCCCGCACGCGTGAGCATTTTGCATAAACTGCGGTGTGAGCTTTGTTATAAACTACGCTATAAATCGCATTATAAGCCGCGCTATTAACTGCCGCCTACAGGTGGGATCTTGTTTAGTTTTTCTATCCGTGCCCGAATGTTGTTTCTCTTTGCAGTTTGTGTCGCGCCCATTTTTAGATATACTTATACTTACTATAGATCTTTATAGATGGTGTTCTTTGACAGTTGGTGGATATGTGCTTTACGCGCATGAATTGTGCGTATCTTTCCTTTAGATCTCACAAAGCCTCGGCACAAATATTTTTTGTCTGTTCTAACTTATGTGCCGTGTATGCATTTTGGGGGTGACTGGATTCGACAGGGTAAGTTTGAGGTGGGCAGCAAGCCGTGGTCTCCTCGCCACGTTAATCAGGGGTACTGTCAAATTTAATTGACAATGTTATTCCTTTCAAGAGTGAGCGCAAGCTTGCTCTTGCTGCTTAATTTATACAAGCAGCCGACAAACTAAGAATTGCTTCCGTTTTTAGGGCGTCGTCATTTTAGGAAGATGCAACATAAGACGTGGACTGTATGCTTATGTTTAAGATTGAACAGAATCGAACATACATCGCCTGTTGTTAAGTGGTGCATGTTTTAAATGTAATTGACAACTGAGCTTGGAGACACCTGCCAGGAATTTGCGTTGGACCGGAGTTCGATTCTCCGCACCTCCACCATTAAAAATGATACAGTTCATACCTGTTTACCTGCACAAACGCGGGAGCATGTATGGACTGTTTTTTGTTAATTGCGCTAAGTGTTGCAAAGTGTAAAAAAGCGTGTTTAACTGGAGTAACAGGTTGTTACCGATGCGCCAACAAATCTCATGTGACAGAAATGTGACAGGTTTTGTGACTAATTCTTGCTTATAAAACATTAAAATCTAGCGCACCGTGATGTTCATGTTTGCACTATCGATTAGTGATAGAAACTTTGAAGAACTCGCAGCGTATGAAGCTTAAGGAATACTCAAGAGGCTTTCCGGTGATAGAAGAACTTGTTTTTCTTATTTGCTTAACGCATAATTCGCCTTCGCGTAACCCTAAAATATCCGCTACATGTTTTTCGGCAGGAACCTCAATGCACGTACTTTGTTCATAAGGCTCATCACGTAAACAAATTCTCTTATCAGCTCGTATATAGTCATAAAGGCGCGCGTAATTATCCTTATCACTATGCTCATCGATTAATTCTTTTACTAAATAGCTTTCTTGATATTCAAATACAAGGCTCTTAAGTGAATGCGTTCTTGCAATAATAATGCAATAATTGTTGTCACCTAAATCAAGTTCGGAAAGAATCTGCTGATCAGAATTTCTTTGAACACTTAAAACAGTTGAAACTTCGTTTGCTACTGTTTGATGGATAACGTGAACAAGCTTTTCGCTTTTACGTTGTGGCGCTTGCGAAATAAAAGTTCCCCGTCCTTGATGGCGCACGAGATAGCCCTCGCGCACCAGATCGTTAAGCGCGCGTACAACAGTAATGGAGGAAACGTCAAACTTGTGTATAAGCTCGGCTTCGGTGTAGAACTTTTGACCAACAGAAAAATTACCAGTAGTGATTTCGGCTTTTAAAGCATCTTTTACTAAGGAATACTTGGGTATCTTCATGTGACGGCCTCTCCGCAGCACAATAATATGTTTTTCAATTAACAAAACGCTCGTATAACAAAACACAGGTGTAATGACAAAATAAGTTATAACTAACTGCGCATGGCATTACTCATGTATAACCAGCTCCATTACCAGTATAGTATACTTTATGCGGAATAAAGTCTATATAAACCTATATTGTATAAAGTATGCTGAAAATTTTTATTTTTTCATGCATCATTTGTACAGCAATTATTATTCTAAAATTCATGTGCAATATGCAAAAAATAACAAAAATGCCCAACTTGTATTCAAAAATATCAACAGGCGCTCTCAACAGTAATTGACGTATGAAGACCTTATTTATAGGAGGTGCGTTAATAAAAAAGCAGGCTTTGTACTAAGCGTAAAAAATTGATATGATTTAGATACGTATCAAAATATATCTATTGGACATCGATACATATACAATTTATATAAGGTGAGCACAACATGCCTGTACAGTTTGAGAATGCACCATTTGAATCTTCGCAAAATTCAAAAAAGTGGTTTCCTTATATGTCTCGTGAGTCACGCGAACGAGTGCATGCAATGAACCAACTTATTACAACACTTGTCGAACAAGAGCACAAAACGGTGTATCCGCCACGTGACAAGATATACAACGCTCTTAAGCTCACTCCTCCTGATAAGGTGAAGGCGATTATCATTGGACAAGATCCCTACCATGAGCCACATCAGGCTAATGGACTTGCATTTTCGGTAGACGCGCCAACCAAAATTCCCCCTTCGCTTCGCAACATATTTATTGAAATGCATGATGATTTGGGAATAGATATTCCAACAACAGGGGATTTAACGCCGTGGGCGCATGCGGGTGTGCTTCTTCTTAACGCTACGCTCAGCGTTGAGGCACATAAAGCAAATAGTCACCAAAAATTAGGCTGGGACGTGGTAACTCAGGAAATTTTGCGCGTTGCATTGCGCTTTGAGCAACCCAAAGTAATTATGTGTTGGGGAAGCTTTGCCTATCGCATTACGCAAGACGCTATGCGCGCAATACAGCCTCAACATGTATGCGTGTTGAGGTCTACGCACCCAAGTCCGCTTTCTGCGTACAAAGGTACTGCCGCATGCCCGGCTTTTATGGGGTCAAAGCCGTTTTCAAAAGCCAATGCTTTTTTGGTTTCTCAAGGAGTAGCGCCGATTGATTGGCGCTTGTAAGGGATAGATACCACGAGCTACGCGTATTTACCTACCGCAGTTGCGTGAGCTTTTTGTGTTTAAAATTTGAACTGTCAAGATAAATGAGAATTGTAAAAACATGGAATCTCAAAAATGACGTATACTTTTAAGGCTTACCACTGAGCCCCGTAATCTCAAAAGGATAAGCGGTTTATCGTAATAACTGGAGGAGTCAAGTGACTAAATCGACTCATTACGCCAAAGCAGGCGAAGTAGAGCGCAAATGGGTGCTCATCGATGCAGACGGCGCAACACTTGGTCGCCTTGCGACCAAAGCTGCGATGATTCTTCGTGGCAAAAACAAGCCTCAGTACACACCCAATGCTGATACTGGAGATTTTGTTGTAATTATTAACGCTGCTAAAGTTCGTCTAACTGGCAATAAAGCGGCAGAGAAAACTTACTGGCGCCACTCTGGATTCCTTGGCGGCATTAAGTTTGAGTCTTTTGCCGAGGCTATGGAAAAACATCCTGAGCGCGTTATTGAGCACGCCGTTAAAGGCATGCTTCCAAAGGGTACCCTTGGACGCAAACAAGCTACCAAGCTTAAGGTGTATGCAGGTGCCGAGCACCCTCATACTGCACAGAACCCACAAAATATTGATTTGGAGGCATAGCACATGGCTGATACAAGCGCTGTATACACCGGCACTGGCCGCCGTAAAGAGGCTACTGCCCGTGTTCGTTTAATTCCTGGAACTGGTAAAATCTTGGTAAATGGTCGCGATGCTGGCTTATACTTTGGTCGTCACCAATTACTTGATAATGCTCTTGCACCATTTCGTGTAACCGATACTGTTAATCGCTTTGATGTTGTTGCTTTGTGCGATGGCGGCGGCATTAATGGTCAGTCTGGTGCGCTTCGTTTGGGTATTGCTCGTGCACTTCTTGAAGCAGGCGAGTATCGTGCAGATCTTAAAAAAGCAGGTTTGCTTACTCGTGATTCACGTGCTGTTGAGCGTAAGAAATACGGTCTAAAGAAGGCTCGTAAACGCCCGCAATTCTCAAAGCGTTAATTTTATACACATATGTGTATTACAGAACTTGTCTGGTATGCAGGCAAGTTCTTTTTTTGTAACAACTCTCTGTGTTGGCGTGTGCGCATATAAAACATCTGTGATGTGTGCGCTTTTCGCAATAATGCGTCAATCGGTTTATAATAGGTAACAACTTTTGTGTCTGTATAAGCTTTTATGCATGAGCCGCTTATGTAGACATAACGTTAGATTCTTGTACTGAATATAGAAGGGGTACTACGGATGAAGTACTTTGGAACAGATGGGTTTAGAGGTAAAGCCAACGAAGGCTTACGCGTTGATCATGCTTTTAAAATAGGTAGATTTATCGGCTGGTATTACGGCTTGCGTGAGGGTAAAAAGGCGCGTGTTTTGTTAGGAAAAGATACGCGACGCTCAAGCTACATGTTTGAAAGTGCACTTGTCTCGGGTCTTGTTGCTTCAGGTGCAGATACTTATATTTTGCATGTTATTCCAACCCCGGGACTTTCCTATGAGGTGCTTGATGGTGGTTTTGACTGCGGAATTATGATTACGGCCTCGCATAATCCCTTTGATGATAACGGCATTAAGCTGGTAAATTCCGAGGGCTATAAGATGGACGAAGACGTTTTATTGCAGGTTGAAGCCTATATTGATGGCGCGAGTGATGTTCCGCTGGCAACCGGGGATAAAATTGGCTGCACCGTAGATTATATGCAGGGAAGAAATCGCTATATTGCGCGCCTTATTGCATCGTGTGGGTTCTCAATGCAAGGTTGGCGCGTTGGCCTTGACTGTGCTAATGGCGCAGCGTCAAGTGTTGCACGTCCTGTATTCGACGCTATGGGCGCAGAAACGCATGTTATCAACAACGCGCCGAGTGGCTTTAACATTAACGTCGATTGTGGATCTACTCATATCGAGCGCCTGCAGGATCTTGTCCTACGTAACCATCTTGATGTGGGCTTTGCCTACGATGGTGATGCAGATAGATGCTTGGCTGTGGACGAGCGAGGTCACATTATAGATGGAGACCTTATTCTGTATATTTGCGGTACGTATCTTGCTAAGCACGGTCGTTTAGCTAAAAATACCATTGTGCCTACCGTTATGAGTAATTTTGGCCTATTTAAGGCATTTGATGACGCAGGTATTTCTTATGTAAAAACTGACGTTGGCGATAAAAACGTATGGGCTGCTATGATGAAGGGCGGTTTCTCGTTAGGTGGCGAGCAATCGGGTCATGTGATTTTCTCTGATCTTGAGAAAACGGGCGATGGAATTATGACCAGTTTGCGCGTGATGGAAGTTCTCAATGCCGAGCGCGAAAAACTCTCTGAGCTTGCGCGCCCTGTGGTTCGTTATCCGCAGCAGCTTATCAATGTTCATGTTGCTGATAAGAAGGCAGTTATGGAAGCTAAGGACGTAACAGCAGCTATTCATAAAGCGCAGGAATTTTTAGAGGGTAATGGTCGTGTTTTGGTGCGTGCAAGTGGAACAGAGCCACTTATTCGTGTTTTGGCTGAAGCTCCTACCGATGAGTTGTGCGAGAAAGCAAACGCTTTTGTTCTGCAAGCTCTTGAACCCTATAAAGCGTAAAGTTCTTTCAAACAAACACCTTACCATGTAGCAATAGAAGGTGTGTAGTGTATCCAAATATACGCAAGCATGCAAAAGCCTTTCGCCGCAGCGGGAGGCTTTTTGAAAAACCATGGTAAAGATAAAGATTTTTTACTTTGGGAAAATTAAACATCGTTTTGATATAAAATTACATGTATTGTAAGCGATAAAACCAACGTAGGCGCGCTGTACCACGAGGAGATACATATATGGATAGAACCAAAATTGCAGCCATTTATGATGATATGGATTCGTTTGATAAGACCGAAGTAGTTGTTGCCGGATGGCTGCGCTCTGTTCGTGATATGAAGAATTTTGGTTTTGTTACCATAAATGACGGAAGCTGCTTTAGAGACCTTCAAGTTGTTATGCAACGCGAAACGCTTCAAAATTATGCCGAAATAGCTGCTCAGAACATGGGTGCAGCTCTTATTGTAACAGGAACGCTTGAGCTTACGCCCTCGCGTCCTCAGCCTTTTGAGCTTCAAGCAAAAACCATTATGGTTGAAGGCACCTCCGATCCCGATTACCCCATGCAAAAGAAGCGTGCTTCTCGTGAGTTTTTGCGTACGCAACAGCATTTACGTGCTCGTACTAATCTGTTCCGTGCGGTATTTCGTGTTCGCTCTACCGCAGCTTTTGCAATTCATAAATTTTTCCAAGAACGCGGCTTTGTTTATGTCCATACGCCTATTATTACCTCGTCTGATGCCGAGGGTGCAGGCGAGATGTTCAAAGTTACTACCTTTGATTTAGCTCATGTTCCTATGAAAGATGGTGCGGTTGATTACAGCCAAGATTTCTTTGGCGCGCCTACCAGCTTAACGGTGTCTGGTCAGCTTGAGGCCGAAAACTTTGCTATGAGTTTTGGCGATGTGTATACGTTTGGTCCAACATTTAGAGCGGAAAACTCTAATACACGCCGCCATGCTGCAGAATTTTGGATGGTAGAGCCCGAGATGGCGTTTTGTGATCTTAAAGGGTACATGGATTGCGCCGAGGCTATGCTTAAATATGTGATTTCCTATGTTATGGACGCTTGCCCGTATGAAATGGAGCTGTTTAACAAGTTTGTAGACAAGGGTTTGCAGGCTCGTTTAGAGCATGTTGCACACTCAGACTTTGCGCGCGTAAGTTATACGGATGCTATTTCTATTTTGCAGGAAGCTCAAACTCAAGGTCATGATTTTACCTATCCTGTTTCGTGGGGTGTTGACTTGCAAACCGAGCATGAACGCTATCTTACCGAAGAGCATTTTAAAAAGCCAACATTTGTTACCGACTATCCTGCAGAAATTAAAGCATTTTATATGCGCATGAATGATGACGATAAAACCGTTGCTGCTGCAGATTGTTTGGTTCCTGGTATTGGCGAAATTATCGGGGGATCTCAACGTGAGGAGCGCCTTGATCGTTTGGAACAACGCATTAAAGACCTGGGCATGGATCCTAAGCAGTATGCTTACTATTGCGATTTGCGCAAGTATGGCTCGTGTCATCACGCTGGCTTTGGTTTAGGTTTTGAGCGTCTTGTAATGTACTTAACAGGCGTTGATAACATTCGCGATGTTTTGCCTCATCCGCGCACCGTTGGTAACGCCGAATTTTAGCTGTTTTGTACTGTTCGCACGCGATTATGGCGTGTGGATCAGTAGAGTGGCAAATCGGCAGTTATAGGATCAATTTGTTCGGGAAAAAGCGGCTCAAACGCGCAGCAGGTGTAGGTTGCTTCACCGTGAAACTCGGTAAGTCCAGCATCCTTAATTAAAGCTACCAGAAAGCCGCTTTGTCTTCCTTTATCAACAATGCGCAACAACTCGTCTTCCGAAGAAACGTACACACAAATTTTTGCGACGCCTGCTTCAAACCATGCATCAAGAGCAGTTATATCATCTGAATATGCTTCATGCGTTTGCGGTGCAAGATAGGCGTACGTATGCTCGTCATTCAGTGTTATATCTGATTGTCGTCCATTATGAGCCAAAGCCATAAGCACGGCTTCTACGCTTGCATGACTAGCTTGAGCTGCGATTTTTCCTTTTCGCATATGAAGATCTTTGCGCATGATAATAAGTTGCTTTGCTTTATAAGAACCACGAGACATAAATCCTGCTTTCAAAACGAATAGTCTATTGCGTACTGTATAGTGTAGCCGTGCTGAGAAGACACTACAATTTTGTCGGCTAAACTGCGTGATGACACGCGGTTTAGACGTTGTGTCCTTTAAGGAAGATAACCTTTATTTTACGAGATGACAACCGCAATACTCAAGTTGGCAATCGTAATAAGCGTGTAAACTCTTTAATTGCAGCTTATTACGCCTTATACTTGTGCAATAATTTATATACGTGCGAGCCTGCGTAAGAGATTTAGGGTGAAAGTATGAGCAATCGTCAGAGTTTTATAGGCGTCTTTGATTCTGGATTAGGTGGAATCAGTGTTCTTAAGAAGCTGGTCAGCCAGCTTCCCCACGAAGATTTCTTTTACTTTGGAGATACTGCTCATAATCCTTATGGCGCGCGTAGTGCCGATGATATTTTTGATCTTTCAAAATCCATTGTAGACAACATGGTTTCCAAAGGAGCAAAGGCCGTAGTAATTGCATGTAATACGGCAACTGCCGCTGCTGCGCATAAACTGCGCACAATGTATCCTCAACTTCCGCTGATTGGTATAGAGCCTGCTCTTAAACAGGCCTGTGATGCGCATATCTATAAACATATTTTGGTGTTGGCAACGCCTGTGACGCTGCGCATGGAAAAATTCCATCAACTTCGTGATCGTATGTGTGCATGTAACAGTGCCAACGTAAAGATTTCCGCTTTGGCATGCGATGGTTTGGCACATAGAATTGAGCAGGGAAATCTTGATGCGCCCGATTTAGATAACGATTTGCAAACTATGTTGGCACCCTATATTGGCGCTGTTGACGCGGTGGTTTTGGGATGTACGCATTATCCTTTTGTAAAAGATCACATTGCATCAATCTTGGGCAATCCCGTGTGCTTTGATGGCGCCGCAGGAGTTGCTCATCATGTACGTGATGTTTTGCAGGATAGAGATCTGCTGAACGATCAAATTGAGCGTGGGAGTGTGACGTTTGCAACAAGTGCTCATGACGCGCATCAACTTGATTTGTACGAGCAGTTTTATCATTTGCCACAGTAAAGCAAAAGACAGCCTAAGGTGATGCATAGAGAACTATGCACGCGCTTATTGTTTCGAGCAAACTTCTCTTTCTTTTCCCCAGTAAAATACGGCAACAGTTCCAGGTCCGGTATGACAGCCGATAGTGGCTCCAATTTCAAAATTTTGAATAGAGCTAGGCTCAAGTGATGGAAAAGCGTTTTGTATCTGTGACGCAAGTTCAAGCGCGTCTGTTTCACAATCAGAATTGCTTAAAAACACTTTGCCGCTGATTTCTTGAGGGTTAGGAATAGTGGCTTTCATTATGTCTACCAGGCGTTTTATAGCGCGATTTTTTGTGCGTACCTTTTCTACAACTTCAAGCGCGCCTGTTTGAGAAATAGCAAGAATAGGGCAAATCTTAAGCAAGCCGCCGATAGCGCCAGCTGTTTTTGATACGCGTCCACCTTTTATGAAAAAGCGCAAATCCGAGGTAAAAAACCAAGCTTGTATGTTAAGGCGATTCTTTTGTGCCCACGCGGAAACTTCCTCTGCATCCATGCCTTCATCGCGCAAGTCGGCAAGTTTATCTACTAAGAGTCCAAATCCAGCAGATGCGTTGAGTGAATCAATAACTTCAATGCGGCGCGCAGGAAAACGTTGCTGGAGCTCTTCTTGTGCGGTACATGCAGCGTTGTAGGTCCCCGAAATTGCAGAAGAAAGGCATACATGGACAATGTCTTTGCCTTCTTCTAAAAAAGGAGTCCATGATTGGATGTATGCTCCGGTAGAAACGCACGAAGTTTTTGCATCGGCACCTTTGAGCATGCGTTCAAAAATTTCATGACTAGAATTAGAAGCACCAAAATCATCTTTGAACGCAACGCCATCAAGTTCGTAATTAAAATAAATGCAGTTAATTGAACGCTTAGCAAGATACTCTTTTGTTAAGTCAACTGTTGAGCAGCAGCTCAATATAAAATCACTCATGCGTTCTCCCTTCTGTTTGTATATTAGAATAACTATTTTTGTAAAAAAAGTTTTGACGATTTGGCATGTGTCTTTGAAGTGTAACAATATATCAAAACTATATAAAGTAAATGACTCGATTGTCTTACGGGTTGCATTTATAATTCTCAAAAACACAGCATAGTTGGTATTAATATACATCTATTTGTATAACAGATCGAGAAAAGACACGAAAACATGAGTATCCCTCATTTTTTTCGTTTATTTATCGTGTAATTTTTATTTCTAGGTAATTTCCGTTCATACTTGACAAGAGATAACAATGAACTATAAACGCGTAAGAAGGAGTTGACCATGGTTTTTCAAACTACTCCAAATGAAGTTCTTTTTTTGGGTGATACCGGCGACGTTAAAGGTCGCGTACGCATGAGCGATCCGCAAGATGGTGTAATTGACATTGTAGAAACATATGTAAGCCCTAATGACCGTGGGCTTGGCTTTGCAGGCAGGCTTATGGGTCGCGCAGCGGCATATATTAAGGATTCGGGCAATCGTGCAAAGCTTTCGTGTAGTTATGCAAAATCATGGTTTGCAAAACATCCCGAATATCAAGATATTGTGGATGACGCCTCATAACGCGAGGCCAAACACTATCATATGAAAACAAACACGTACTGATTAGTTCATGCGTGTTTTTTATTGGCCTTGAGGTGCCGCAGCACAAAGGCCTCATAAGAAAGGAGCGTTGATACATGATACTTACAGGAGCGCTTGTTGATGCAATTCTTGCATGTGCAGGAGGCATTCTAGGGCTTATTTTTCGCCGTCATGTATCACGTGATTTGGGGGAGTTCTTGCTGATCGGTCAAGGTCTTGTTTGTATTTTGCTGGGCATACAAGGAATGATCGGGTATCACAGCGATATTTGCGTTATAACGCTTTCTATGGGCTTTGGTTTTTTAATTGGATTTGCACTCAATATAGATTCAAAAATTACGCATTTTGCCAATATTATCCAGGACTCACTCGCGCGTGTTGCGCAAAAATTTTCTGGTAAAGCACAAACTAACGCAACCAGTAGCGAAGACGAAACATGTGCTCACACTTCCTTTTCTTCGGGCTTTATTTGTGCAAGTGTATTTACCTGTACGGGTGCTATGGCTATTATTGGATCGTTGCAAAGCGGTATGCAGCTCGACCATTCAACGCTTCTGGCAAAGGGCTTTATTGATATGATTTCCTGTTTTGCTTTTGGTGCTTCTATGGGCAAAGGCGTGCCGTTTTGTGCGTTGAGCGTATTCATTTATGAAGGATGCTTAAGCGTTCTGGCTCATATTGTGAGCCCATATTTAAGTCCTGAGGTCATTAATAATGTTGTCGCATCTGGTTCGCTTCTTTTAATTGTTGTGGGCTTTAACCTTATGAAAGTTGGAAAGTTTAAGGTTGCAAATATGCTGCCTGCTGCGTTTTTGCCCATTATTTTTGTTCCGCTTATTGCGTGGTTCGCCTCTTTAATCTAACTTGCTTGTACACGTATATATGTTTTTTCTTATGCGCTCTTTCGCATCCGATCAAAAGAGCGCGTGCTTTGTTGTGGCACTAGGCAACCATCTGCAGGCAATACACGTCCATATACGTAACTGTTGTATAACGCCATGTGCATCTTCGGTTAAGCTGATTTTGTGCTGATACAAATGTCTGTACATAAGCTTTGCGCTTTACCGCGCCTTAACGTTAAGTGCGCGTAGTGCGTACTTAAAGATTAAGCACGTTGTGTTTAGATTTGGTGTTTAAGGTGGCAAGAGAGGTGACGACGAAATGGTATTTGAAGTTATGTTTGTAATACTTGTGTGCGTTCCTCTTTTTGTTGTATGGCGCATGTGGGAGCGTTCAAACGATCTTGCCGAGCGACATCACGCACACCATGATACCTATTCGGTTTCTCCTGCATTGTTGCAAGTTGTTGCATATGCATCCATCTGTAGTTCGTTCATGGGAATTGTCCTTGGTTGTTTGTGCGCAACTGGTAATATTGCGTTTGATTCGATAACAGTGACGGTATTTTTTTCTGCATTTTCGCTTACTTGCGCGGCTATTTGGGTGCTATTAAGTCGTTATTGCATTGCAACCTATGATACACAAATGTGTATTACGCCATTTTTTGGTAAATCCTTTATAGTTGCGTACGAAAAAATTACCGCAATGAAATGGACGCCTGCGTATTTCTTTGCCACGCAGCAAAGTATCCGCGTTGCGTTTTGCTCGTCTCAAAACCATTCTGATTATGTATCCGAAAGTAAACCCCTGCAAGATCCTAAGAAATGTACATATGAACAAGATGAAACAAGCAATCAAGCGCAAAACAAGCTCGCTCATCACACGCAAGACGAGATTACCAATACTAAGCCGGTAGCAACTCATGATGTATCGCAAAGTGTTGACGCCAATGCGTATCACGAGGACACGCATTATGTATTTCATATTTGGTCAATTTTGGATATTGAACAAATTTTAATGCGTATCAATCGCTTTGATGTGCTTGATTCTCATAAATAGGCAACCGCGCGGTGTACCTGGGTCGTTCTTCATTGCCTGAATCATACGTATAGGTATATGATGCCTGCGTAATGGCTGTTCTCACGCAACGGTTGCACTCGTTATTGTGATTATTTATTGAGATATATATAATTTGCATGATAGAATATCTAAGTCTGTATAGTATATATTTTATGCACATACGCTCTCTTAATTTGTTTATAAATTAAGATGAGCCTTACGTGATGATAATGCTTGAGGAGGCTAATATGCCCGGTAAACGTAAAAATGTTATCACATGGGATGAGTTTTTTATGCGTGTAGCTGCTGCAGCTGCCATGCGTAGTAAAGATCCTCATACGCAGGTTGGAGCATGTATTGCCGACAGCAATGACCGCATTTTATCGGTTGGGTATAACGGAACGCCAACAGGAATTAACGACGATGAATTTCCGTGGGAATCATCGGTAGATCCGCTTCGCGATAAGCATAATTTTGTTATCCATGCCGAGGCAAATGCATTGCTTAATTATCGAGGCTCTCTTAAAGACATGCAGGGGGCAACGGCATATGTTACGCTTTTCCCTTGTCAGGAATGTGCAAAAATGCTGGTACAAGCAGGTATTGGAGAGGTGATTTATGCCGAGGATACCTATAAAGATACCGAAGGTGCAAAAATTTCGCGTAGTATTTTAGATCGCTGTGGCATCACGTATCGTCAAATACCTTATGTAACTAAGTAACCAGCGCTTCAAACATATATCAAGCTTATACCATATATTTAGATAGGAGATAATACCGTATGATAAAGTTTAAAACCGAAAGCAAAAAACTTCTTGATTTGATGATCAACTCCATTTACACCAATAAAGATATCTTTTTGCGCGAGCTTATTTCTAATGCATCTGACGCTCTTGATAAATTAGCATTTGCTTCACTTACCGACCCCTCAATCAAAGTTGATTCTTCAAATGCAGCTATTACCATTGATTTTGATAAGGACGCACGCACTATTACCATTCACGATAACGGTATTGGTATGACGCGCGAAGAACTAGACACCAATCTTGGAACCATTGCGCATTCTGGTTCTGAACAGTTTAAGCAGCAACAAAACTCATCTACAAGCGCAGCACAAAAATCTGATGATACCGCAGATAATGCAGCACAAAGTTCTGCGCAGAAACCAGTTGATATTATCGGGCAATTTGGTGTTGGATTTTACTCGGCATTTATGGTTGCAAAACGTGTGCGCGTCATCAGCCGTTCTATGAGCGAGACCTGCGCCTACGAGTGGGAATCTAACGGCATTGACGGCTACGAAATTAAAGAAAGCTCTAGTCGTCCCGAGCCTGCTGATCATGGTTCAGATGTTATTTTGTATCTTAAAGATAATACCGAAGAAGATAATACTGACCATTTCTTAAGCGAGTGGACGTTGCAAGAGCTTATTCGCGAGTATTCTAACTATATTCACCATCCCATTAAAATGATGGTCACAAAAAGTCGCGAATTGCCACGTCCTAAAGACGCGGGCGATGATTACAAGCCGCAGTACGAACAATACCAAGAGCTTGAAACCATCAATTCTATGACACCTATTTGGAAAAAGCATGCAAGTGATGTAGAAGAAAAGGACTACAACGAGTTCTATAAGTCAACGTTTCACGATTGGAATGACCCACTTTCTGTGTTGAGCTTTCACGCGGAGGGTTCGCTTTCCTATGATGCGTTGTTGTTCATTCCATCACAAGCTCCCTTTGATTTATATAGCAAAGATTACGAAAAAGGCCTTGCACTTTATTCGTCTAATGTTCTTATTCAAGATAAATGTGCCGAGCTTTTGCCCGATTATTACAACTTTGTGCGCGGCGTAGTTGATTCGTGCGACATTAGCCTTAACATCTCGCGCGAAACGCTCCAAAAAAATGCTCAATTGCATGCTATTGCGCGCAGAATTGAGAAAAAAGTTCATGGCGAATTGTTGCGTATGCTCAATGACAAACGCTCAGATTACGAAAAATTCTTTGAGCACTTTGGACGCGGGCTTAAATTTGGTATTTACAGTAGCTATGGCGCAAAAGCGCAAGATTTATCGCAGCTGTTACTCTTTTGGTCTGCACGCGATAAAAAACTTATTACACTTGCTGAATATGCAGAACACATGCCAAAAGATCAAGACAAGATTTATTATGCTGCCGGCTCTTCGCGCGAGCGTATAGCACAGCTTCCTATGGTAACCGCAGCGCTTTCTCACGGCTTTGATGTTTTGTTATGCACGCAGGACGTGGACGAGTTTATGTTCCAAGTATGGCGTAACTATGAGGCGGCTGCTGCTGTACAAGATGGTGAAACGTCTGAAAAGACCACGCGTGAACTTGCATTTACAAATGTTTCAGCTGCAGGTCTTGACTTTGCAACTAAAGAAGAAAAAGAAAAGGCTCAAAAGACTCAAGAAGAGCACAAAGATGTCTTTGAAGCACTGAAAGATGCACTTGGATCTAAAGTTAATGATGTAAGAGTTTCTGCTGAATTAGGAGATTTTCCTGCACGCATTTCTGCAGAAGGCAATGTATCTCTTGAGATGGAGCGCGTGCTTGAGCAAAGCCCCGATGCAGCACATGCGCCGCGTGCACAGCGTATTTTGGAGCTCAACCCTGAGCATCCTGTGTTCAAAAAACTCGTTGATGCCTGTGCTTCTGAAGATAAAGACAAGCTTAAATTATATGCAAACGTACTTTTGGATCAGGCACTGTTGGTTGAAGGCCTTACCATTGAGGACCCAATTATGTTCGCAAAGCATATTTGTGAGTTAATGTAGTCTAACTTAAGTGTTACGCTTACCATGATATAATCAAAAGGTAAGCACGGTTAAAGCCTTAGTACGTATCGACAAGTATCGTGCATGTACGAGGGGAGCCTGGGTGTTGTGGTAGAGCGACGTTCTTATAATACGAGACAAAAGAAGATCATAGGCGAGTTTTTAGCTAACAACCAAGACCATTATTTAAGCGTGGACGAAATTTACGCACGTCTTGCACAACAAAATGAGTCGCCTGGCAGAACAACCGTGTATAGAACGCTGGAAGCATTTGTAAAAGACGGTATTGTTGCCAAGGTTGCAGCTCCAGGGGGAGAAGAGTCGAGGTACCGTCTGGCAGGCAAAGGTCAAGAATACGGTCAGCTTGTTTGCATATGCTGCGGTAGGGTTATTCCCTTTGATTGTGATGCCCTTGTTAATTTTGCCTCACATGTTCATAACGAGCATAAGTTTGTAGTTGATCTGATGAGGTCGGTTATGTATGGGTATTGCAGTGATTGTACGCTTCATCAGTCGCCTGCTGTGCACGACAAAAAGTAGTATACGTAAAGCCACGCGTATGTTCAAAACGTAATAAGTGCCCCTTAAAGTGAACTAAGTAACTTTAAGGGGCAAAATATTGTGCTTATGCAAACATTTCGCGCTCTTTAAACTCCGCTTGAACGGTTCTAAACATAAGATCTACGTCTTCAAGTCCAAGGTGCTTTTCTTTTTCCCCGCTTACAAGCGTTTTTCTTCTGCGTGCCCAGCTTTCAAGCGCTGCAGGTCTTGATTCACGTGGAAGCGATTTAATTTCGGGGTCGCATCGTCTACATATATCACGAGAATCAATCACTACAATTTTTCCTTCTTTGCGTGCTTGAGCATAGCCGTTTAGGTGGAGCATAAACCACGAATCCTCAAATGCGGCATTGTGAGCCATGATAGGGAATGTACAAAACGCATGCAGCAAGGCTTCTTGAATTTTTGTTGCTTGTCTAAAGGGAGTTTTTCCTGCAATGTTCTCCCAGGTAATGTGATGGATTTGCGCAAGAGGAACGCCTTTTTGTGCATAGAGATCTGGCATACCAAAATACGCGCTGTGTCCGTCACGCGGTGCGGCATCTTCGCGTAGATCAATGAATTCCATACCAAGGTTAATGATGTAACCGCGGTCGGGAAAACGCGAGGTGGTTTCGAGGTCTATACCTAAGATAGAAATTGGCTTAATAGCGGCTTCTCGATATGCGATTGAAAGATCTTGTAAGGCAGGACCTGCGGTTTTTTGCACTTTTTGAAAGCTGCGTTGTTGCATGACTGCAACAGCTCGTATGAAGTCATTGTCTGAGAGCGTTCTTTGTAAGCTGCTACCATTAACGCGCTCAAGACGTTCAATTCCGTATGAATCACAAAGCTCGCGATTTCTATCTGCTACTTGCATAATAGTGGCAAAATCACAGGGTTCTTCGCCTGATTTAGACGCTTTCCACGCGCTCATGAGCGTGGCAACACAATCTTCGTTGCGCCTACGTTCTTCTGTGATAGCGGTATCTCCGGTGATAAAACCTGGTAAAACAGAGCTATGCGCATGCTCAAGTGCTTGCTGAATATTCATAATGATCGTTCCTTAGGCTGACTGACAACATAATATAAGTCTACACGCACGGGCGGACATTAATTGACCAAAACCAAGTTGGGGCTATTTATTTTTGTGGTGCTAATTAACTTCCTCAACAAAACACACAAAATCAAGCGCTTGAACTGCATCGATGAAAGGTTGCTTACGTGCTCCACGCTCGAGCTTAATAGTAAATGTAGCGGCTCCTCCAAATTTGCCTGCTTCGCCTTTTACCAGTTGAAATCCAGAAAAATTGCAATTCCAACTATGGAGTTTTTTAAGCAACTCTTTAATACCGTGCCTATTTTCAAACTCAACATAGAGGGTAAAAATTCTTGCGTTTTCATGGAGCCAGTGATCAATTTTGTTAAGAATCACAAAGGTAAAGATCACAAACAGCATGGCGATAATAGTGCCTTCTGCAAATCCTGCACCTGCAGAAAGACCAATACACGCACATGCCCATAGACCAGCCGCGGTAGTAAGGCCCTGCACTTCATTTTTGCCTGTAATGATAATAGTTCCTACGCCTAAAAAGCCGACGCCACTTATGACCTGCGCGCCAATACGAGCCATATCTGCACGTACTCCAGGAAATTGGTGGATAAGATATTCACTTACAATCATTGCCATAGCAGATCCTAAACACACAAGAACATGTGTTTTAATCCCAGCACCCTTATTTTTGAACTCGCGCTCAAAACCAATAAAAGTACCTACAAACGTTGCTAAAAGCAGTCTTAAAAAGATAGCAAGTGGGCTCCAGCTTGCAATTGAGCCTATAATATCGCGCAGCATTTTCACCTTCTTTACATGTAACGCGCTCCTATGCCTTGCGCATAGCGGACGTGCAAAAATTTTGCAATTTAGTTACCTAGTACCTGATTGCGCATGTGCGATTGTGCATTGCGCAGACAGTTGCTTTATAATTGGTATGACAGTGGCGGTATGTTTTCACAAACGCCGTGTATTGAGCTTGCGTATAAGATAACATACTTTACCATAAAGACGTATTGTAGCTCATTGTGAGCGGTGTATTTTAAAAGGATGTTTTTTGTGATTGCATTCCATAATCTACTCACTAAACATGCATGTTTACGGCATGTTACACATGCATTGGGCTATCTTGTTCTGTTGGCTTTTTATATATTTGCCACTTCACTCACATCAATTTATTTCGTTCATCGTTTTAATTTTGATCTTATACTCACCTATGAAGCTGTCAGTCTTATCTGGGCTGTTATTCCGTGCGTTCTGCTCAACGGCGCGTCCATTTTTCGAGCAACAAAAGAGCAGCTACATATTGCCTGGAAGATCTATAAGCCAATGATTGTTATTGCATTTTTGAATGCTTTACTTTCGGTTCCCTTGCTTTTTCAAAGCTCGCCTGCGCCGAATGTATTCCGCTCTGTGCTGTATCAGATCATTTTGTGCGTGTATGTGGGATTTTCCGAGGAAGTACTGTTCAGAGGGGTTATTTTTCATGGTTGTCTGAAGGTTTTTTCTTCGTGCAAGCATAAGCTTTTGCTGAGTTGTATCGTAGTTGCTCTTATTTTTGGTGCTTCTCATATCGCATGGAATAAAATTGACATCTATGATGAAATTCAACTGGCACAAATTATGGGGAAAATGTTACAAACGGGCTTATGTTCCGTCCTATTTTGTTTGGCGGTGTATAAAACTAAGTCGATAATTGGCGTTTCGCTTCTGCACGCACTCGACGATCTGATTCTTATGATTATTCCATTTGGTATTTTGGGGCACCCAGTTTCAACTGATTATGTAGTTCAAGGTGCAGACGGCATATCATTAGCTATCTTTTATGCGGTTTTGGTTTTAGTTTATGTCTATCCGATAATACGAGGCATTAAGCTTTTCAAAAAGCTCCCCGAGGTAACCATGTTACCTCGGCAACAAAAATTTTATGAATAACGCCCGTTTAATCTTTTCTGCAACTTTAAAGATACTATCAGCAGCTACACAATTTATTGCATAGAGCATTTTTGCGCAATTCTACCAATGGACAATAACCGGATCACCTACATGTATCAATGAATAAAGCTCAGCTGCTTTGCTTGGTGGCAAGTTAATGCATCCATGGCTTCCGTTTGATTTGTAGATGCTTCCGCCAAAAGCACTTCGCCAAGGCGCATCGTGCATTCCTACCATATTTCCAATAAAGGGCATCCAGTAATCGACGTGCGATTTATAATCGGGTTCGCCGTCGTGATTAGTATCAGCTCCAATAAGGGTTTGATTACGAGCTTTTGTTGTAACATCAAATGAGCCAGTTGGCGTTGAATGATTACTGGCAAGAGAGCCCGAAACAAACCAAGATTCCCAAAGTATGTCGCCGGCCTCATCATAAAGACGTGCGTATTGTGTTGAAAGATTGATATCAACATGACGTCCACGATCGCGCGCACCCGGAGTTTCGGCAGGCGCACCTTTTGGCGTTGCATGCAGAACCTTTACCGGAATAGTAATTTCTTTTGAATCAAGATTGCATACAGCCTGCGTAAGTAATTCATTGAGTTTTTCGTAATTTACTTTGTTAATAATTCCTGCGCTTTTTGATTTAACTTGTAAATTGTCTTTTCCCCATGTTTCAACAGCGCTTTGATCAATGGTCAAGGTTTTAGGATCGGCTACATGCATCCATTGAGACAGAAGCGTTTTATCTACTACGGCAATCTGCTCTTGGTTGTGCATAAGCGGAATGGAAAGCTCAAGTGCCTTATTTGCTTTATCATTGATAGCGATAAGATCTGGATCTTGTGCGGTAAGCGTGGGTTGCAAAAGAGCGTTTTCATCCAAAACCGATTCTGCGCGCAACGCATAAATATCCTGCATCACCGAATTACCTACTGCTTTTGCATCAAGTGCGGAGCCAACTTGTGCATCTTTGATGGTAAATGCCTGCTCATCAGGGTTGTATTGCGAATATGCATTTACGGGGTTAGTAGCATTTTTATTAAATTCTTGTACCTGCTCGTTGATAAGTGCTTGCGTGGCATCACTATCAAAGGTTGGCGTTTCTTCGATAAACGCCTGCTGCGGCTGTACCAAACTCAGTGGCCATTTAAAGCCAGGAGCTGTTTGCTCAATGGTATTTTGTGCACATGCTGCGGTATCAACACTGAGATTAAGCTGACTTTGATCAAGCGTCATATCAAAATTAAGGCCAGATACATGAATAGAATACGCATTGAGCTCGTCATCTAAATACTGCGTGAGTGCTTTTGCGTCCATGTAAGAAACATCTTGGCCATTAAGTGTTGTGCGATACATAAGATGATTGGTGAAGTACATACTTGCGCCAATATATCCAATACATGCCAATACAAAAAGAACTAAGACAAAAACACGTGTTTGATGCTTGTGTGCACGTGCAGCTTTTGTTTGGGTACCTTGTTGACCAGGCGCCGCAGTTTGACCAGAAGCAACCGTAGTATGACTATCGCGAGCATCAGACTTGTGTGTATCATCGGCAAAGGTAGACGGCATAGATTTTTTTAGGAGCGTAGTTTGTTGGTTATTTGAAGATTCTTTACGTGAAGCAAAGTGTGCTGCGTGCTTAGACAAAGTAACCTCGATAGTTCGACAGATGAGTATAGTATTGGTGTGTTTCAAAAGAACGCTTTTTATTCTAGCGCACTTAGTTAACAACATCCAACATTTTTATTACATCTGGAAAATTCATGTACACCGCTTAATACCTTGGCATAAAACGTCTAGTTGGAAAACAGTGCCGCCGACGAAATTGCTTACACCCTTTACCTAAAATCTAAGCCGTTTTGCCGATATCTACTTGAGCGCGCGCTTGTATTGCTTTATAAATGAAGGAGCTTGGTGTGATTGTTTGTTGATGTTCCATGCTTTTGTGGTGCACTCGGGTGTATAACACGTGCTATATTGCTCGATGTCTACAAGATTGACCATACAACGAGCCACACGTTAAGCACTTATAAGGTAAGTTGTATGCCTGTCACATGTGCACAGGGAAGGATTTTGTTATGGAGGCAAGACATATGGTTTCTATTTCGCGCAGAACGTTTTTGAAGGACGCAGGAATTTTTGGAGCAGCTCTTGGCCTTGGTGGACTTGCAGGCTGCGATAAAGGATCCAGCTCGGCAAACGATGGTGGAGATTTAAGCAGAATTGCAAGCTCCGACTTAATAGATGCTGCAAAGAAAGACGGTAAGCTGGTTGTATACGGCTCAAGTGAAGAGTCTCATGTTGCTGCAGTTTGCGAGAATTTCCAATCTCTGTTTGGTATTGACACGCAATATCAACGTCTTTCAACGGGCGAAGTTGAATCTAAGGTCGAAGAAGAAGCTGGCCACCCCTCTGCGGATGTTTGGTTTGGAGGCACTACCGATCCATATAATGTTGCTATTACCAAGGGTATTTTGGCTCCTTATCAGGCAAAAAATGCGTCACACCTCATTTCAAAAGCATATATGGATAAAGATGGGCACTGGTATGGTGTTTATAAAGGTATTTTGGGATTCTTCTACAATAAAGACGAGATGAGCCGCCGTAATTTGGACGCACCTTCCGACTGGCCTGATTTAATCGACGAAAAATATAAAGGTCTTATTTGGCTTTCAAACTACAATACTGCAGGTACGGCAAAACTGGTTATCAATACTATTATTCAAAAGTACGGACACGATAAAGGTTTGGAATATCTTACCAAGCTTGATAAAAATATTTCTGTTTATACAAAAAGCGGTTCTGGACCATCTAAAAATGTTGGAACGGGCGAGTGCACGCTTGGCATTGGATTCTTACATGACGCAATTTATCAAATTGTTGATAATGGTTACCAAAACATTGGTATGGTTATTCCGTCTTCAGGCGCATCGTTTGAAGTTGGTGCTACAGCTATGTTTAAGGGCGCTCAGCACGAAAACGCTGCAAAACTCTGGATTGAATATGCACTTTCACCTGCGTGCGCTGAGCGCGGTCAGGAAGTAGGATCGTACCAATTCTTGGTTATCGATGATGCAAAACAACCAGAAGTGGCAACTCAATTTGGTCTTGATCCTAATAACGTTATGGATTATGACTTTGAAGATGCAAAGAAACACACTGAACAGTATGTCAAAGATACTATGGAGGCTCTTAAAGGCGGAGACGATCGCTTTAAGACCAAGTAGTTCTTGGATAGGCGGTGTGCATAACCATGTATGCACACCGCTCTTTTTGCTGGTAACATTGTCGAGAGTAGATAAAGGAGGGTGTTATGGCAACAAGTCAAAGTGCGCAGCTTGATCGCAAAAAGCTTTTAGCAGATCCTATCTTGGTATCAACTATTATTGTACTGGTAGCAGCGCTTGTACTGTTTATCTTGTACCCACTTGCTATCTTAATGGTTGATAGCATTGTAGGTGAACACGGTCCAACGCTTGATGTGTTTGCACGTGTTTTAGCAATGCCTACTTTTGAAACCGCTATCATTAACACGCTGAATGTAGGATTTTTTGTAGGTATTATTGCAACATTTATTGGCTTACTTTTTGCGTATGTAGAGGTGTACGTTAAGCTTAAAAGTCGCTTTGTTAGCGGACTGTTTAAGATTGTTTCTATGTTGCCTGTTGTTTCACCTCCGTTTGTTTTGTCCTTATCGGTTATCATGCTGTTTGGTAAAGCAGGTATTATTACCAGGCACTTATTGGGCATTTACGACAATAACGTCTATGGTTTTTGGGGCATTGCGCTTGTACAAACGCTTACATTCTTCCCCGTATGCTACATGATGTTTAGGGGTTTGCTCAAAAACATTGACCCTTCTCTTGAAGAAGCGGCACGTGATATGGGAGCTTCTCGTTGGAAAGTCTTTACTTCGGTTACGCTTCCGCTTATTTTGCCTGGTTTAGGTAATGCATTTTTAGTTACCTTTATTGAGTCAATTGCCGACTTTGCAAACCCCATGCTTATTGGTGGTTCTTACGACACACTTGCAACATCTATCTACCTGCAAATAACGGGCGCATACGATAAACAGGGTGCTGCAGCAATGGCAGTTGTATTGCTTGGTATTACGCTTGCCATGTTTGTGGTACAAAAATATATTCTTGAGGCAAAAAGTACGGCAACGCTTACTGGTAAAGCAAGCCGCGGCCGTATGCTTATTTCCGACCTTTCGGTGCGTTTGCCACTTACCCTGTTATGTGGTTTGCTCGCATGCTTTGTTATCATGATGTATATATGCGTACCGTTTGGTGCCTTGTTCAAAACCTGGGGTTATGATTTTTCGCTTACCACCAAGTGGTTTGAACAGGTATTTAAGCTTCACCACGGTTTTCAAGCGTTTAGAGACTCATTTATTTTGTCGCTCATCGCATCTCCAATTACGGCGCTTTTGTCTATGATCATCTCGTATTTAGTTGTTAAGCGTAAATTTGCACTTAAAGGATTTATCGAAGCAGCATCTATGCTGGCCATGGCGGTTCCTGGTACGGTATTAGGTGTTGGCTATATTCGTGGTTTTTCTGGCGGACTTTTCCATACGGGAGTTATGCAGGGGCTTTATGGTAGCGCTGCAATCCTCATCATCGTATTTGTTGTGCGTTCACTTCCAACCGGAACACGCTCTGGTATCTCTGCACTTCGACAAATAGATAAATCTATTGAGGAATCAGCTTATGACATGGGTGCAAACAGTTTCCATGTGTTTATGACGGTTACGCTGCCTCTTATTAAAGACTCGTTCCTTAGTGGTTTGGTTACAGCGTTCGTGCGTTCAATTACCGCAATTTCGGCCATCATTTTGTTAGTTACACCTCAATTTTTGCTTATTACCGTGCAGATTAACGAATTTGCCGAAAAAGGCGCATATGGTATTGCATGTGCGTTTGCCACAATTTTGATACTTATTACCTATGGTGCAGTGCTCTTGATGAATATTGCCATCAAGTTCTTTGGTACAAGTGCATCTACAAGAGATTAACAAGGAGTATATGATGGCTAAAGAGAAAAAAGGTGTTCGTCTTGAACACGTTTCAAAGATTTATCAAGATCCAAAAACGCATAAAGACTTTTATGCAGTCCACGACGCAAACATTACCATTGAACCAGGAGAGTTTGTAACGCTTCTTGGACCTTCGGGTTGTGGTAAAACAACCATCTTGCGTATGATTGCTGGTTTTGAGTCTCCCGATGAAGGTGAGATATTCTTAGCTGATGAGCCTATTAACGAGCTTACGCCCAATAAACGTGATACTGCTATGGTATTCCAAAGCTATGCGCTTTTGCCGCATTACAACATTTTTGACAATGTTGCCTATGGCTTAAAGCTTAGAAATATGGACAAAGAAACCATTAAAGCCAAAGTTGAGCACATTTTATCCCTCGTGGGTCTTGAAGGCATGGAAGACCGCAAAACTAATCAGCTTTCTGGTGGTCAGCAGCAGCGTGTTGCCCTTGCTCGTGCGCTTGTAATTGAACCTGGTGTTCTTCTATTCGACGAGCCTCTTTCTAACTTGGACGCAAAACTTCGTGTTGATATGCGTACCGAAATCCGTCGTATTCAACAAGAAGCAGGAATTACGGCAATTTATGTTACCCATGACCAGTCCGAGGCTATGGCGCTTTCAGATAAAATTATTGTTATGAAAAAAGGTGTTGTTGACCAAATTGGAGATCCACGCACCATTTATCACCGTCCGTGCGATGAATTTGTTGCCGACTTTATCGGTGAGTCTAACTTCCTACACGGAAAGGTAACCGAAGCTCATGATCAGACAGGTGTTGCGGTTATAGAGGGCTCACCAGTAAAAATTGCCGATCTTAATGGTAAGCACGTAGACGATGAGATCACGCTGGTATTACGTCCCGAATCGGTACATGTGGCCGATGAAGGCGTGCTCCCATGCGAAGTAATTCTTTCTCGTTTTATGGGCCATTATCAAAATTACCATGTGATGTGTGGTGATACGCTGGTAAAAATTACTGAATTTAATCCCAAGAACAAGCGTATTTATGAAGTGGGAGAAAAAGCGTTTATTAAGTTTTCGTCTGAGGACGTCCACGCTTTGTAAAAGTGCAGTGCAAAGGAGTGCTTTGAGCGCTCCTTTGTGTTAAGGAGCAGCTATGCAGTCGTTTCTTGAATTAGCACGAGCTCGGTATTCGTGCAGAAGCTTTGACTCAAAACCTGTTGAGAATGAAAAGATAACAAAAATATTGCAGGCGGGGCAGGTGGCACCTACCTGTGTTAACAGGCAACCTTGGCATGCTTGGGTGATACAAGGTGAAAAAGCTCTGAGCAGTGCATACGAAGCTACGCGCTTTAATTTTGATGCACCGTTGATCATAGCTGTGGGGGTAAAGCCCGGAAGCGGTTGGACACGTCGCTGCGATGAGCATGATTTTGTTGATGTAGATGGAGCTATTGTGGCAACTCATATGATGCTTGAAGCTCAAGACTTAGGTTTATATAGCACGTGGGTAGGATATTTTGATCCCAAAGTGCTGGCTGATTCTTTTGAAGAGATGAAAGGCTATCGCATGCTTGCGATGCTTGAGATTGGCTATCCATCAGCTCAAGGCGTGCCATCTGGTCGTCACGAAGATCGTAAAAGTTTGGATGAGCTGGTAAGCATTATCAAGTAGGATAGCGTGTTTTCTCGTCTGTTATACGCAATACGGTCAATATAAAAGCTTTGTGAATATTCATATTTACTTGTATTATAGTTGATATTTGCTTCTTATTGCATATTGGTTTTACGCTCAAAGGACTGGTTATGCCGCAACTTGATACCTCGATCATCATTCGCCCTTTTAAAGATATTGATTTTGATGAAGTTGTCAATTTGTGCGTCAGAAAATGGTGCAGCGATATTACGGGTGCATATGATCGTATTATTTTTGGTCGTGTGCTTACCGCAGGCGCGCTGCAGCGTTCGGTGTATACGATGGTTGCCGAAGAAAACGGTAGCGTTATCGGCGTATGTTTTGGCGGGCTCAGTAAGAATAGAAGTATTTCGCAAAACTCTTTTTGGCACCGTCGCTTTGAAGACATTATGGTAATTGCGCGCGACCGCGCACGCCGTGGTGGTGTAAAAGTTGAGGATCGTCTTTTTAGCCGTTTAAGAAGCTACACAACGGCGGATGTTTTTATCTCGCTCGGTTATGCTAACTCCGAAGCAGAAATTAACTTATTGATTGTAGACCCTAACCATATGGGCAAGGGTGTTGGCTCGCGATTGTTTGACGATATGACAGCACGCTTTAAAGATGCGGGTGCTCGTGGCTTTTTCCTTATTGTAAGTTCAGAATCTGACATTGATTTCTTTGAGCACCGCGGGCTTAACTGTATTCAGGAAAAACAGGGAACCTCGGGCGATAGAGGAAATAGCGTTATTTACTTATATGGACGTCGTTTGTAACTGTATTTTGTTCATCTAGAAATTGCGGCATAGTCATGCGGATGCCTTATTATACGAGATGAGAGTGCAGTAACCGCAGGTATAACAGCAGGTAAACATGTGTAGAGTTAGGAAAGTGCTGTGAGTGAGCTTTTAGATATCTACCGCTCTTCATCTGCCCATATGCGTGTATGCATAGGCATAACTCTTGCGTGCTTACTTGGGTGGCTTTATTTTTTATTTGCATTCACCTGGTATTTTGCGCTCTATGCACTTACAACTTTGTGTTTGATTGCATGTGCTTTGGTAGATAACAGGTATCGCGTTATTCCGCATACTTTGCTTGCTATACCTGCTTGTATCGGGGTATTTTATACGCACCTGCGTTTTATGAATGGCTCACTTCTGACATATAGCGCCTCCTTTATATGTTTTATCTTGTGTATTATTTGGTTTGTGTTTGCTTATACAAATCACGGCGCAAACGCAGCACCGCCGATAGGTGCTGGCGATATAAAACTTTTACTTGTGCTGTCTTTGTATATGACACCGTTGTCCTTTATGGTTATGTTGGTTATTGCGTGTATAGGCGGTCTGTGCCATGCCGCGCTCATTAGGCAGAAAACATTTCCATGGGCTCCTTCTATTGTGTTTGCGTGGTATATGGTTATGTTTACGCCCTTCTTAAACTACGTGTATATTGCGTATGTGCATATATTTTAAGTGGAGGAGCAATCTGATTGTGTTACAGATACAAAAAATTGTGCATTAGTACAAAAAATAGTTGATATTATTAACTAATATGACTATCCTTATGTTCACTTTTACATTTGAACAAAGGAGTTGTAATGGATACAACATTACACAATGTAACACTACACACATCAACACCCATCTTAAACCCCGAGATAATGATTAAGCTCATCGGCGTCGTGGCTGCGTTTTATGGAATGGCAGCATATTGGGAAGGCTTGTTTTCATTCACGTATTTTACCAATTTGTCCAATCTTGTTATGGGATGCGTTTTATTGTATGCCCTTGTAGGCAAAATTCTTTTGCCGCGCACACAGCAGAGCTGCGACGCGGCAGACTCTACCTCGCATGGCGTGCGTGCGTGTTTGAGAAATACGCTGCAAACTCAAATGTGGTATCGCATAAAATATATGGCTACACTTGCGATAAGCATTACATTTTTGCTGTATCTGTGTTTTCTTGCACCTACTTCTCAATCAGGTTTTATAGGAGCATATCTTAGCAATTACGCCTCGTCACTGTGTACGCATTTTATTGCGCCTTTATGTGCAATAGCAGACTTTGTATGGTTTGACTATCGATTTAACATGCAGGTATCCGATGTATTCTGGTCGCTGCTTCCGCCTTTTGCGTATATCGGATATGTATGCGTGCTATCGCTTGTGTTTGGAGTGCGCTGGAAAACGGTAATGCTTGCACCGTATAACTTTTTAAATTTTGGCGCGCCCTGCGGATGGTTTGGATTTGACCTAAGTGGTGCAAATACCTATACGCTTGGAATTGGCGTCTTTTATTTTGTCTGTGTTTTCACGCTGATTTTTGTGCTGATTGGCCTGCTTTTTCTTAAGCTTATAAAACGTCGCGCTCACCATACATTGCAAAACACGCAACAGGCTTAAGTGCACGATAAAGCCCTTAAGGCTTGCCAACACATTTTGTCTTACGTGTTGAAAAAAATATGATTTTGCGGTATTAAGCGTTGGAGAATCTATAAATTCTGCATGTTTGGTTGTGCTAAAATAAGGGCACGTATTCGATAACAAGCTCCTACGATATATCGTAGCTTAAATTGAATAGGAGTTGGAACTTGGCTATCAAAACTTTTACGCGTCGTGAACTCTTGCAGCTCTTGGGCATAACTACGGTACTTGCCGCTATGCCTGCCCATATTGCCTGTGCTGATACACAAGATAAAATAGATGCTGCTCAAAAAAAACTCGATGAAGTTCAAAAGCAGCTTGATGAGATTGCTGCCCAGTATGAAAAGCTGGTAAGTGATCAAGAAAAAACGTGCACACAGATAGAAGAAGTGCAAGGACAGATTGCTTCCACGCAGGTTCAAATCGACAAAAAGCAGCAGGAGCTTGATACTAAAAAGAAAGCGCTTTCAAAGCGTGTTTCAAGTGTGTATAAGTCTGGTATAGATGGATTTTTATCTGTTTTGCTCTCGTCTTCTTCTCTTGCCGAGCTTTCTTCTAATATTTATTATCTTGATAAGATCTCTGAAAAAGATCGCGCTATGATAGAAGAAGTCAATCGCGTTAAGGGCGAGCTCGACGATAAAAAAGCCAATCTTGAAAATCATAAAGCATCTCTTGAGCAGCTTAAAGCAGACCAAGATCAAGAGCTTGAGCGCATGGCGTCTAAGCAGAACGAGTCGAAGCAGGTGCTTGAGAGCCTTTCCCAAGATGTAAAAGACTTAATGGCAAAGCGCGACGCAGAGCTTCAAAGAGCAGCTGAAGAGCGCGCTCAACAAGAAGCGGCTGCTCGTTCGGGAAGTCGTTCGTATAATCTAAGCGAAGTAACAGGCGAGCTCAATCTTAGTGGCAACTTATCAGGAAGTCAACGAAACGTTATTTCGTATGCATATCGAGTAGCTTCTCCAGGTGCTGGCTTGTGTGCTATGTGGGTTTCTCAGGTTTTCTCGGCTGCGGGTATGGGTTATCCTACGGGTAATGCCTGCGATATGTATTATGCTTGGTGTCATAGCTCAAACAAAAGCGATCTTAAACCAGGAATGGTTATAGCTGTCCCTTCGCATGCGGGTACGCGCGCTGGTAGAATTTATGGCCATATAGGTATTTATGTTGGCAATGGGGTAGTGCGCGAAAACATTGGATATGTAGCCACAACTTCTTTGGATCGCTGGATTAGCTATTACAGCTCTATAACAACGCCTCGTTGGGGCTGGTGTATGGGGATACCGCTTTCGTAAAGTTTGTAAGGTTGTAAGATCGCACGAGTGCAAAGCCACAAAGGCGCAACGAGTAATGGCGCAGACGCTCGCTTTTTCGCGCGCATTCCTTTTGTAACATGTGCCTATCTAACGCGCAACAAATTCAACTGCATGCATACTTGGTATGCATGCAGTTTTTTTTACACGTTTACTAATGGTCGCTTCTGTTAAAGCCGTTTTTCATACCCATAGAAGCGCTATACAACACCTTGTCAAGGGTTATATCGGTTTCTTGTTTGGTCATATCGGCTATAGCCTGATTGGTTTTTTCTAATACCTCTGTGCAAGCTTCGTACGAGAGCTTTTGGTCTTGTACCTGTTTATCGCATTGAAACACCAAACGCCATCCTTGCGAACCAACTGCTTCTTGATAATGTTCAATATGATTGGCGCATGCATTAAAGTGAGCATCGGCCAAAGCACCAATTAAGCGATTTGCCCAGTAAAAACTTTGGGTATCAACGTGGGCGCAGGTGTTATTAAGATACTCAGGTGTTGCATTAACGTTTGCATAAAAAGGTACCAGCGCATTAAACGCATTAGATCCATATGCCATCCATTGAAGCGCTTGGCAACCCTTAGGCGCCCATCCACGTAGTTGCAGTGCTGCAAGCTGACTATTGCGGTTAATTCCAATAGGACGATACAGAGAACGTGTTACAGCTGTTCCTTGTGCTGAATATGGATCAAAAATGGTACCTTGGTAATGAAGCGACAGCGAGTATTTAACATCTTCCATGGTAATCTTGCGATCGGGGATAAGACACCAGGGGATATCGTCACTTTCGGGCTGCCAGGGAGCACATGCAGGATCGGCAAACAGTGACGGAACAAAGTATTTGTGCATACTCCACGCGCGTGGTGTGTTGTAGACGTGGTCGGCATCACTGTGGCTGCCGAAAGCATCGCGCGGATTAAAGATTTCATGTTTGCAGGCGCACGTGTCGTCACAAGAGCAATCGGCACAACATGCATTGTCATCGCAGTCGCACTCATCGCCGCAGGAATCTTCATCACAGCAGCATGCACAGTCATCTAAGTTGTCGTCTTTGAGTGTAAGATCAAGGTGATAGGTATCCATCCAGTCTTTAAGATCCGCAGAACACATATACGACTTTTGTTCACCATAAGCATCGGTAAGGTCAAATTCGTCAATTCCCAATTGGTTTGGCATGGTAACATAGGCATCATCAGGCACGCGACGAGCAATCCAGTGATGACCACCTACGGTTTCGAGCCACCATATTTCTTCGGTATCACTAAACGCAATGCCGTTCATCTCGTAGGTACCATACGTTTCAAGCAAATGACCCAGGCGCTCTACGCCTTCGCGCGCCGAGTGAATATAGGGAAGAACAAGCGTAACCATGTCTTCTTCGCTAATACCACCGCGGACTTCGGGCGTATAATCAGCGTCTCCTTCTTTACCACATGCCTTCTTAAAGTAAACCAAGGGATCAGCACCTAAAACGCGCTCGTTGGATGTAAGCGTTTCGGTGGCAGTCATGGCTACGTTAGCTTCGTTTACACCTGCTGCAGCCCAGATACCCTCATTTGAAAGCGCGTTGGGAACCGCGGTATAACGCATAGGATTATCAGGTAAATCTATTTCAAAATGTGTTAACACCGATTTGTAGTGACGCGGTTGATCCTGCGGTTGTACAACGGTAAAGTTTTTAGGACAAAATTCGCCATTGGGAGAATCTTCGTTACGTGCAATAATAGTTGACCCGTCAAAACTTGCATCTTTACCAACAAGTAAGGTGGTACATGCCATCATAGCCTCCGTTTCTAAGAAAACTTTTCATTAAATTATTGTATCTGATTTTGACATAGCATACTATTCATCTTAATCTGTATATATTGTTTTATTTCGTTTTACGCGCTCAAGATAAGGTTAGCACGTCAGCACGCGCGTGTTACAAAAGCTGTTCGCGCGCTCACAAAGGAGTTTTTCTATGTCCATGAATTTTAAACGACGCTTACCTATTCCCAAAGAAATTCGCGAAGAAATGCCGCTCGCCCCTCAAATTGCAGCTCAAAAGCCTGCATTTGATGCAGCCGTAGCAGATGTATTGTGCGGTAAAAGTGAAAAAAAATTGCTCATTATAGGGCCGTGTTCTGCTGATAGAGAAGACTCTGTTTTGGAATATGTTGACCGTCTAGCGCGTGTTGCCGAAGAAGTGCGCGACAAGCTCATTATCATTCCTCGTGTGTATACCAATAAGCCTCGTACCAAGGGAACAGGCTATAAAGGTTTGTTGCATAATCCCGATCCTTTAGGTGCACCCGATCTATTAGGTGGCGTAAAAGCTATTCGCCATATGCATATTAAGGTTGCAGAAACAACTGGTATGTTTACTGCCGATGAAATGCTGTATCCCGAGAACTATCAATATCTTATAGACGTTATTGCATATAATGCAGTTGGTGCGCGCTCAGTTGAAAATCAAGAGCATCGTTTAGTGTCAGCAGGAATTTCAACTCCTGTTGGTATGAAGAATCCAACTGGTGGTTCATGCTCGGTTATGCTTAATTCCGTTTATGCAGCTCAACAGCCTCAGACGTTTATTTTTAGAAATTGGGAGGTTGAGGCAACGGGTAATCCTTTGGCACACGCTATTTTGCGCGGTTTTCAGGGGCTAGACGGTCGTAATTATCCTAACTATCACTATGAATATCTTGAGCGCCTGTGCGAGCTTTACACCGCAGACACCTATGCTAATCCTGCCGTGGTGATTGATTGCAACCACGATAATTCGGGCAAACGTCCGCTTGAACAAATTCGTATTATTCACGAAGTACTTGATAGTGTACATAGAAACGAAGATATTGCGCGCCTGTTTAAGGGCTTTATGGTGGAGTCTTACCTTGAAGATGGTAATCAGCCTGTTGACGGTGGCGTATTTGGTAAATCTATCACAGATGCTTGTTTGGGTTGGGATAAAACTGCTCGCTTGATTTATAACATTGCAGACCGTTTGTAAGCTATCTTAAAGGTGGATATACCTGCATGTAAAGCACGTATCACAAGCGTGAGTTAAAAGACGAGTTACAAGTACAAATTAAAGCGTTTACCCTACAACAAGGGTAAACGCTTTTTTAATGGTTGTATCACCAAATCTATAAGTAATGCGTTTAGATATCTCTATTGCGCAACACCTGTTGCAACACAAGCCGTTTGCTGCGTCTGCATGCGCGCTTGTGCTTGCGCTGCCTGGGCTGCTCTAAGCGCCATTTTACGCGCCATAAGTCGCTCAGCACGCGCTTTCATAACAATATCTCTAAGTTCCGGTATTTTTGCAGCGTCCATTGAGGGCACACCTTCAAGTGGATAGGGAATATTGAGGTCTTTGTATTTTGGTACGCCCATCTTGTGATACGGCAATAAATCAAGTCCAACTACATTATCCCAATCGGCGATAATGTAGCCCACGCCTTTAAGCTCGTCCACTTGATCGGTAATACCTGGTACTACAACGTGACGAATCAATACAGGAATATGTCTGCGGCACAGTTCATCACCAAACGCGCGCGGACGCAAATACGTTCCCTTTACCAACTCCATATGGCCTTTAGGATCTGAGTGCTTGATGTCTAGTAAAACCATATCGGTGTGGTCAAGCAAATCCGACACATATTCGGGATGACGTGGATTAAAGGTAGCGCCCGAGCTATCCAAGCAGGTATGTATACGACCTTTAGGATCTTCGTGTGCTGCTTTGAAAAGTGCTGCAATAAAATTTGGTTGAGCCAAAGGCTCGCCGCCACTTGCCGTAATACCGCCACGACGATAAAAAGGACGGTTGCGGTCATAAACCTTCATTAACTCAGCAACACTCATGCGTTGTCCTGTGTCAAACGCCCACGTTTCGGGGTTGTGGCAATACTTGCACCTAAATGGGCATCCTTGACAAAAAACAACCATACGAGTACCAGGGCCATCTACGGTACCCATGGTCTCTAGAGAGTGAACCCGCCCAACTACCTCGAGCGGGTTCACTGTCTTGTTTATGTTGGTTTGAGCTACCACAAAAACATCTCTTGTTTAGGCTTATTAAAGAGCTTCGTGGAACGTACGAGAAATAACGTCGTCCTGTTGCTGTTTAGTAAGTGTGGTGAACTTAACGGCATAACCAGAAACACGAATGGTAAGCTGAGGATATTTCTCAGGATGAGCTTGTGCGTCAAGCAAAGTGTCTCTGTTGAATACGTTGATGTTCAGGTGGTGTCCACCTTTTTCGGCATATCCGTCAATCATGCTGACGAGGTTGTCGACTTGCTCTGTAGATGCTGCCATAGCAACGCTCCTTTCTTGTACACCGATTACACGGTGCGCCCTTTATTTGTTGTCTTCGCATCCTTCTTTTGCACTTGCGTCTGCAGCACATGCGCAATCAGGTTTGTTTTCGATGGTAAAGTCAACCGTCTTAAAGTCGATCTTCGAAACATCGTCTAACTCTTTCATCTCGCACATGTCGCACTCACCAAACATGACGTTACCGCTCTTACCCAAAGCAGCTGGAACAATAGAGAAGGTATTTGATATACCATCCTCTGCATCACGGAAAGGAAGTTTAGAAACAGATGCAAGAGATGCAACCGCACCGTGTGTATCACGCTGGTGCATGGGGTTGGCTCCTGGTGCAAATGGAGTTCCTGCGCGACGACCATCAGGAGTATTACCCGTTTTTTCGCCGTATACAACATTAGATGTAATAGTTAACACAGAAGTTGTAGAAACTGCATTTCTGTAGCAGTTGAATTTACGAATTTGTTTCATAAAGTATTCAACTACATCACGAGCAATGCTATCTACACGGTCATCGTCGTTACCATACTTAGGATAGTCGCCCTCAATCTTGAAGTCGGTAACCAAGCCGGTTTCATCACGGATAACTTTAACCTTTGCATATTTAATTGCAGAAAGTGAGTCGGCAACAACCGAAAGACCAGCAATACCAGTTGCAAACCAACGGTGAATGTGCTCATCATGGAATGCCATTTGAATGCGCTCATAGGCATATTTATCGTGCATGTAGTGAATAACGTTAAGAGCATTAACGTATACGCTTACCAACCAGTAAACCATGTCATGGTACTTTTGAATAACGTCGTCGTAGTCGAGGTAATCGCCTTCTACAGGACGGAAACGAGGTCCTACCTGCTCACCGGTAATTTCGTCACGACCACCATTGATGGCGTAAAGCAAGCACTTTGCAAGGTTTGCACGTGCGCCAAAGAATTGCATTTCCTTACCTACAACCATGGAGCTTACGCAGCAAGCAATTGCATAGTCATCGCCGTGGTAAACACGCATAAGGTCATCATTTTCGTACTGAATTGATGAGGTGTTGATAGAAATCTTTGCGCAATAACGCTTGAACGGCTCAGGAAGACGCGTGGACCAAAGAACGGTTAAGTTTGGCTCGGGGCTTGTTCCCATGTTTTCAAGTGTGTGCAGGAAACGGAAGGAGTTCTTGGTAACCATAGGACGGCCGTCAATACCAATACCACCGATGGATTCGGTTACCCATTGTGGGTCGCCTGAGAAGAGTGCATTATACTCGGGAGTACGTGCAAACTTAACCATACGAAGCTTCATAACAAGGTGGTCGATAATTTCCTGAACTTCGCTTTCGGTGATGGTACCTTCTTGCAGGTCGCGCTGGGCATAAATATCAAGGAACGTTGACGTACGACCAAACGACATAGCAGCACCATTTTGCTCCTTAACCGATGCAAGGTATGCAAAGTACAGCCACTGAACAGCTTCTTTAAAGTTCTGAGCAGGTTTTGAAACGTCAAAGCCATACTCGCCCGCCATAACGTTAACTTCTTTAAGGGCGCGAATTTGCTCAGAAAGCTCTTCACGATGACGAATGGTTTCCTCGTCCATCGTGGTGTGAGTGTTAGCTTTCTCTTCTTCTTTTTCTTCGATAAGACGATCAAGACCATAGAGTGCAAGACGACGGTAATCACCAATGATACGGCCACGGCCGTAAGCATCGGGCAAACCAGTAATAATGTGAGAGTGACGGCACGCGCGCATCTCAGGCGTGTATACGTCAAAAACGCCAGCATTGTGAGTCTTACGACGGTCAGTGTAGAACTTAATTAAATCAGGATCTACTTCGTAACCATAGCTTTTGCAGGCCGAAACTGCCATACGAATACCGCCGTTAGGCATCAAGGCACGTTTCAAAGGTTTGTCCGTTTGCAAACCAACAATTTGCTCGTATGGTTTGTCAATGTATCCTGCTGGATGACTGGTAATGGTAGAAACAATTTTGGTATCCATATCAAGAACGCCACCATGTTCACGTTCTTGCTTGAATAAATCCATTACTTCTGCCCAAAGCTTAGTGGTAGCTTCGGTAGGTCCAGCTAAAAACGATTCATCTCCTTCATAGGGAGTGTAGTTTTTTTGGATGAAGTCGCGAACGTCAATAAGATGGGTCCACTCTCCACCGGTAAATCCACGCCATGCCTCTTTCATTGGACACGCTCCTCGCTAGTATGTTACTTAACTCTACTTAATTTACCAAAAATCAGCCTCAATATTACGCACAATAGCTGAGTGGTTTTAGAAAATAAGTTTTATAGTGATGAAACTCTCAGTAACATAGTCCTATATACAACAGATATATTGTATACAAAGACACAATGTTTTTATGAGAAAAGTTCAAATAATTTTTTATCTATAAAAAAGGAACGAGTCATGATAGGCTTATAACAGGTAAACTTAGGATTAAGTAGAGGAACATAATAGATTTTCTGCACAAGTTAAACGGACTGTGCGAAAGGATTTTTGAATGATACAGTCTGAGAGCGAACAATTATATACAAAACATCCACATGAAAAAAATATAGATG
>CAMXVQ010000009.1 GCA_947252455.1 uncultured Atopobium sp.
CATTATAGCTATCGTCAATAATAAGCGGCGCATGAGGTTTTTTGATTTCTTCCATGCGCATATGTACCTGCTGCATATTTTCAAGCGCTGCAATTGCCTTATCGTATGAGACACCAAGTATTTCACAGACACGCAAGGTAAAAGCTGCATCCATAACAGACGCACGACCAGCCTCAGGAAGGGTCAAATCGCGTACACATCCATCTGAACAGATTAAGCTTGTTGAAGCTTTGCCCACTTCGTCTAAATCGACATACATAATGTTAATAGCCGAATCTGAGGTTTCTCCCACCAAAGAAACTGCAACGTCTGCTGGCTGAGCATAAGCTTCGGAGATAAATTGCGTAAAATCATCCGTGTCATGCAAAATAAGTTCTGGACGCAAACGGCGCGACCTCTGTGGACACATCGGCCCTATAATTTCTGCTTTAGCCTCGGCAATTGCTTTGCGCGAACCCAAAAGGCCTAAATGACTGGTACCAATATTGGTAATGATAGAAATCGTAGGCTTTGCAACAAAAGACATACGTGCAATCTCGCCTTGATGATTCATGCCCATCTCGGCTACAATAACTTCGGCATCTGAGGGAACATTAAGAATAGTAAGCGGAAGCCCAATAAGATTATTGAGGTTTCCTTTTGTTCCGTACGTGCGAAATGTGGTTGAAAGCGCTGTTATAAGCATATCTTTTGTGGTAGTTTTTCCACACGATCCGGTAACTCCTACAACTACCCACGAAGTGTTTTGATCTCTCCAAAACGTAGCAAGGTCGAGCAAAAATTCTTGTGCATCGTCATAAGCAGCACGTAAGAGCAAACACGAATGTTCGGATGCAAGGTCTACAAGCTCTTCAGGAGCTTCAGAGGTTAACACAACGCATGCAGCACCTGCTCGTATAGCAGAGGCGGCATATAAATTGCCATCCGTTTTTTCGCCGCGAAACGCCACAAACATACCTTGTGGCGCAACAGTTCTAGAATCGATCGTAACACTGCTTATACTCGTGACTTCCGCATGACTACATACATACGCACGCGTGACTTCCACGATTTCATCTGTCGTACACGTTATCATAGTACCTTCTTTTGTTGAGCTACAAAAGGATGCATTGCACAGTCTTGCTGCAATTTTTATCCTATCCATTTACGTTGAGCATAAAATAGTACAGTAAAATTTTTTACTTATACCTTATCTATAGTAATTGACTATGGTTATTTTTGCTCGGAAACATTTAAATCGGTAAGCGCTTCCCTCATAATTTCAGAAAACAGATATGCCGAAGATGTTGCAGCCAAATGCGGCGTTCCATCAAGACCTACATACAATAAAATTTTTGGTGATTTCGCTGGCGCATAACCAATAAGAGAACTCATAAAACTGTCATGAATATATCCGCCGTTAGGTGATGCCTGCTCGCCCGTACCTGTTTTACCAGCAATATCATAACCAGGTACCTGCGCTTTTCTTGCGGTACCTTCCTTGACAACAGTTTGTAGATAATCGGTCATGATATCGGCGGTTCCTTTGGTAATAGATGTACCCTTTGCCGGCCAATTTGCCTCTTCACCTGCCGTACTCAATAAAAAGTGCGGTGTATACAAAGTTCCACCATTTGCAACAGAGCCTACTGCTTGTACCATCTGTATCTGAGGAATTGCAAGCGACTGTCCAAAAGCCATTGTCCCAAGTGAGGCGCCGTCGTATTCTGCTCGACGCTTTACCATGCCCTTTATTTCACCAGGATAATCAATGCCAGTTGGCTGACCTATTAAAAAGTTATCCAAACCAGCGGCAAACGTGTCAGAGCCAATATAGTTTTGTGCAACATAGGACGAACCAACATTAGAAGATCGACGTAAAATTTCGCGAATGTCCATATATGCAGCTACGCGGCGGTGATCATCATCCGTAACGGTATCAGAACCCGATTTTATGGATGCAGGTATATCAAAAATTTGAGTAGGTGAAATCTTTTTACTATCCAAGCCGATAGACATGGTGAGAATCTTAAAAATTGAACCCGGCTCGTATAACGATGAAACAGATTTTAGATTAAGCGAACCCTCAGCAATATCACTGGTATCAGTTGGATCAAACAAAGGTGTTGAACACATAGCCAATATTTCACCATTTTGCGGATCGGTTGCAACAACAGAACCCGATTTTGCATGATAATCTTTAATTCCTTGTGCTATGACATCTTCCGCTTTTTTCTGGATATTAATATCTATAGAAATAACAATATCGGTGCCGTGTTGAGCAGGAACAACGTGAGGATGATCCCCCGCAATAGGCGTTCCTTGTGCGCCAGCTTCAAAAATCATCTCACCGTCTGTACCTTTAAGCGTATCGTTATAGTAGAGCTCAAGACCCGATAAGCCATCACCATCGGCGCCAACTATACCTAAAACCTGTCCAGCAACACTACCATAAGGATATTCACGTTTAATATCGGGAAGAAGAAAAACGCCTTCGATCTGCGCATCTGTAAGACGCTTCTTGATTGTTTTGGCATCTTCGTTACTAATTTTTTTAGCAACGTAAGAAAATGTTGTGTTGGCGTTAAGCGAATCAATGTAGTCATCAGCAGAGCCGCCCAATACATCGGCAATAATGCGTGCAGCCCCACTTGGATCTTTAACCTGTTGAGGATTACAGTAAAGCGTCTTACATTCGCGACTAATAGCAAGCACATTACCGTTGCGATCATAAATTGTGCCGCGGCGTGCAAAAAGCTTTACCACATTAGTGCGCTGCGTTTGCGCCATATGAGTAAGCCGCTGAGCGTCAACCACTTGCAGCCATACAAGACGTGCTATTACACAACAGGTAAAAAAGATAAAAATTGCAACAAGTTTAAAGGTAGTTCTCGAAAAATAAGCATCATTATAGGTATGAGCAGACGCTTGAGCTGATGAGCGTCTTTCGTCATACGATGCACCTCGTACAAAATCACGTCCGGATCTCATAACATACCTTACATACTAGAAATTAGCCGTACTAAACTTATCTATGTATTCCAACGAAGAAATAAACATAAGAGTACATTCTATGATACAAGATTGTCTGCAAGCACACATAATTTTTGGTGAATATTTTACTATTGTTGAGAATTCTCGCTTACATCTGAAGAAGGCTCGGCAATGTTTATGGTATCCACTTTCTCGGGCAACACCATACCGTAGCTTTGCGTTGCAATTCTTCCAATACGATTAGAATTAGCTAAAATAGAACGCTCAACCTTTAGTTCACTGTTCTGCATTTGCGCTTGTTCAATAGTTGAGGTAAGCACTTTATTGTGTTGAAGTGCAGAAACAGACGCACTTAAAAGGGCGACGCGCACAAAACCAATTGCCACAAAAAGCATCACAATGCTTAATACAACTTTTACGTTAAAGAGAAATTGCAGACTTACGCCACGACGAACGGAAGCGTCAAGGCCTCCACCTTCTACAACTCCAAATGAGGGGCGGAGCCTAGGCGCTACACGAGCTTGTCGCTCGGGGCTTAAAGCCTCATAATCAAGTGCGACATTGTCTCGATAACCCATGAAAACCCCTTCTAAATTGTGCTGCACGTAGTGCGTGAGTAGTTCGTTTTTTTGTTTGTAGTTCGTTTACTGCTTCGTTTTAAGTTCCTGCAGCACATACCATTAAGGTCATCTGCACATGCGTATACGCTTGCGCGCACACGCGGGCAATCACCTACTTACAGATATGTTGTGCGCCGTGCCGCGCGCAAAAGCGCACTGCGAGCACGAGGATTACGCTCAACCTCATGAGGTGTTGCAACAAGCGGTTTTTTCGTAAGAATATCTAATACCGGCTTACGTCCACATACACACACGGGAAAATCAGCAGGACACACGCAACCTTGGGCGTATTCGCTTAAAATGTGCTTTACCAGCTTATCTTCAAGCGAATGATAGGCAATGATGCAAATTCTTCCACCTGGATTAAGCCAGCGAATTGCCTGCTTAAGTCCTGTTTCTAGCACGTCAAGCTCATGGTTTACTTCAATACGAAGCGCCTGAAACGTTTTACGTGCTGGATGTTTTCCATGACGTCGTGCCGCGGCAGGAATCGCGCGCTTGATAACTTCAACCAATTCTAAGGTTGTTTGAATAGGCGAAAGTTTGCGCTGCTCTACAATGACGCGAGCAATACGCGCGGCAAATTTTTCATCACCATAGCTTCGTAAAATCCGAGTGAGGTCGGCTTCGTTATAGGTTTGTATGACCTCTGCTGCAGTTAAAGTGTTATTCCTCGGATCCATACGCATATCAAGCGGAGCATCTTCGTGATACGAAAAGCCCCTTTCGGCTACGTCGAGCTGCGGTGACGAAACGCCAAGATCGAACAAAAAAGCATCAACGCCTATTACCTGCGCTTGCACTAATAAGTTATCGAGTTGAGAAAAATTTCCCTTCAAAAACTTATACGTTACCTGAGGCGCAAGACGATCCATGCGCTCGGACGCAGCTTTAAGAGCCGCGTCGTCTTGGTCTATACCAAGTGATAAACCATCAGGTGCAACGTGTTGTGCCAAAGCTACCGTGTGACCAGCACCGCCAAGAGTGCAATCACAGACAACATCGCCAGGTTTAAGCGATAACTCCTGTTCTACCTCGGTGAGCATCACGGGAACATGCCGATATTCAGATGTCAAACTGCTCATATCCTTACAACCTAGTCTTCAAACATCAAGCTCTCAAGATTGTCATCAAATGCTTTTGTCTGATCTTCAAATTTGGAAGCATTCCAAATTTCAAAATGATCATCAACGCCTACGATGGCAACCTCGCGCTCGATATTGCATGCACTAAGACGACTTGCATCAAGCTTGCCTAATGCAAGGCGCCCTGCACTGTCTAATTCGACCGTGAGTGTACGCGATAAAAGACCTGCACGTAGAGCGACGTCTTTTCTGTTACGAGGGTTGATTCCTCCAGGAAAAAAACTCTCTATCCACGCGCGATGGCTTTCAGGAGTAAAACCGTAAATGCAATCGTTGAGAGGAACAAGACAAACAGTCTCGCCCAGTTGTTTTCTAAAAGCAGAAGGAAGCATAATGCGTGACTTGGCATCAAGCGTATGCTTGTAGGTACCAGTCAAATACATTTGATCCTCCTTTCAACCTTTAGAGATAACTCTCCCGCGGATTACGCTTTCAACTATACGCACTTCCTTAACACTTCGCAACACTTTGTTACATTTTTTGACACCTAATTTGATTTTTATGACAAAAACTCATTAAGCTCATCTAAAAGGTGAACTATTTTTGAATATATAGGGGGTACACATGTTTGTGCATACAATCTTTTGGAGATTATAAGAACTCTTGTACTATTTGCTATGAGTTTTATATGTGTTTTTTATGAACCAACAGCTCAGAGGTGCAAACGCTGAGGCGTGGGAATTTTTTAACTATTTTATCCGGGCGCGTGGATGTGCCGCCATATATTCACTGCGAATATGCGACAAATCAATATGTGTATAAAGTTGCGTTGTAGAAATAGATGCATGTCCTAAGAGCTCTTGAACAATACGCAAATTCATGCCACCTTCAAGCATGTGCGTGGCATAACTGTGGCGCAAGGTATGAGGATGTAAACCTTTAATACCAACGTAACTACCATAGCGCTCTACCAGCGAAAATACCGCCTGACGAGAAATACGAGTGCCGCGCACGCTTAAAAAAACTGCATCTGTTGTTTTAGCACCACATGCCAAAAGAGTGCGCCAGGTTGCGCAATATTTTGTGTAGCTTTCAAGCGCTGTTCCCAAACATGGAACCAGCCGCTCTTTTGAGCCTTTTCCAAATACGCGCACCAGCTCATCGGAAACCAAAACGTCTCCTTGATTAAGACCACACAATTCCGAAACGCGAAGGCCACAGCCATACAGCATTTCTAGTATTGCTTTGTCGCGATAAAAACATGCTTGCGGTTTAAGCGAAAGTGCTTTTCGAGCCGTAAGCTTTGGTGCGGGCAGAAGCTGTGGTTTAAACGGATCGTCTAACAAATGGATAATTTGATCTTGAGTGAGCACATCGGGCAAATGAAACGATTTTTTGGGAAGTTTTAAATTGGTGGTTGGATGATTTTCGCAAATTTGCTCAACAACCATAAATTTATGAAAACCTTTAATTGATGAAACAGCACGTTGAACCGTAGAAGAGGACATACCCTCATGAAAAAGATGTGCAATATACGTTTCGATGATTTCGCGCGTAACATATGCTGGCTCCTCAATACCATGAGATCGAAGAAACGATAAGTACAACGTTAAATCGTGATCATACGAATGTAGTGTATGCACCGAATAGCCACGCTCAATAAGCACGTAGTTAAGATATTCTTCTTTAATGGTGTCAAAAGTATCCATAGTATCAACTCATACACAAAAGCACGGCAATAAGAACATAAAGCACAAGACGCATAACCTAAAAGCAAACACATGTGCATTGTGCAAAAAAGCTCAAGTGCAGATGCACTTGAGCTTTTTGTTTAATTCATGTCGCGAGGAGCTACCACACTTGTACGCTCAACACCTTCGTGACGAGCAATAGACGCGCGAACAAACTCTCTAAACAACGGCGCAGGATTAGTTGGACGGCTCTTAAACTCTGGATGTGCCTGACTCGCAACAAACCATGGGTGAATATTTTCGGGCAATTCAACCATTTCTACCAAACGATCATCAGGCGAAAGACCAGCAATAATAAGGCCAGCATCTACCAGTTGCTTACGATATGCGTTATTGACTTCATAGCGATGACGGTGACGCTCGTATACAAGCTCTTGACCGTATGCCTCACGTGCCAAAGGACCTAATACCTTGCAAGGATAGGTACCTAAACGCATAGTACCACCCTTATCGGTAACTTCTTCCTGCGATGCCATAAGGTCAATAACAGGATGTGAGGTTTGAGGATTAAATTCAGACGAATTTGCATCTTCAAGATGGCAAACGTGGCGAGCGAACTCAGAAACAGCAACTTGTAATCCTAAACAAACTCCCAAGTACGGAATCTTACGTTCGCGCGCAAGTTGAGCAGAAAGAATCTTTCCTTCTACACCACGGCGTCCAAATCCACCAGGAACCAAAATACCATCTGCATCTTCAAAAACTTCGTCGAGATTAGAAGCATCAAGCTCTTCTCCATCGATAAGCGTGATATTAACATGGCGACCAAAATATACGCCCGAATGGTGCAATGCTTCAATCACCGAAAGATATGCATCGGGCAATTGCGTATATTTTCCAACTACCTTAATTTCGGTTGTATCTTTATGGGCATTTGCCTTTTCCATGGCACGGGTAAAGTCGTTCCACGCTTCCATATGGCTTTCGCGAACTTCAAGACCTAATTTTTCGCATACTTTTTCGTCAAAGTGTTGTTTTGCTAAATGCATAGGAACTTGATAAATAGACGGACAATCGGAATTTTCAAAAACGCAATCCTCATCAACGTCGCAGAAATGTGCAATCTTAGCACGAATAGCAGCGTTGATCTCGTGATCTCCACGACATACAATTAAATCGGGTTGCACGCCCATAGAACGCAGCTCTTTAACCGAGTGCTGAGTAGGCTTAGTTTTAACTTCGTGAGCAGCAGAAATATAAGGAACCAAACTTACATGAATAACAAGTGTTTGACCTGGTCCTTTTTCTTTTCTAAATTGGCGAATAGCTTCAACAAAAGACTGTCCTTCTATATCACCTATTGTTCCTCCAAGCTCGGTGATAACAACATCAGCCTGAGTTTGCTCTTCGATACGCTTGAAACGTTCTTTAATCTCGTTAGTAACATGAGGAATAACCTGAACCGTTCCTCCCAAAAAGTCACCAGCGCGCTCGCGAGATATAAGTGACTGATAAATGACACCAGTTGTAAAATTGGAATTAGCGGTAAGGTTTTCATCAATGAAACGTTCGTAATGCCCAAGGTCAAGGTCGGTTTCTTTGCCGTCTTCGGTAACAAAAACTTCACCGTGTTGAAATGGGCTCATAGTACCAGGGTCTACATTTAAATACGGATCTGCTTTTTGCATCATCACTTTATAACCGCGTGACTTCAAAAGTCTTCCCAAGGAAGCAGCAGTAATACCTTTTCCTAATGATGAAACCACACCACCGGTTACAAATATATGCTTTGTCATAATGATTTTTGCCTTCCCGTATACCTGAAATTTACGAATAATATTTCCTACGGGACTCCATATTACAACACAAGTAGCATGTAATACACGACATATTTCGTTATACACCGAAGGACTACATTTACTAAGTTATCTCTATAGGTAGTTTACACCTTTTAACTACGTATGACTCAAAAAGTATAATCATCCATAATACGTACATATGTTCTAGTTTATACAACGCTGATACGCCAGACGAGCAGAGCCATCGGCCACATACACAGTTCCACAATGCACAAAGCCATGTTTGACAATTAAATGCTGCATAACAAGATTTTGGGCATGCGTATCAATGCGCAAATTGTGATAGCGTTGTTCGCAATACGCAACAATTGCATCAAAAACACCATGCACGCGTCCATCACTTGCCACGCGATGAATGGTAAGATATGGATCACTGTTAAGCCATTGCCCGTCGATATGCGCATATACAGACTCGGGTTCCTTTTGAATAGAAAATGCTCCACAAATCACTCCATCTTCTTGCACCACGTGCGCATGATCGAGCTTCATATCAGACAAAATGAGATCACGTGTTGGATACCTGCGCGCCCATTGCGAAGGGTTGCCGTGAGCAATCATAAAATCCTGAGCAGCAGCATACACGCGCATAATTTCATCGATCATCATAGGAGTTGATTTTATAATTTCCATATCTTCACCTCTTGTTCAAAACATATGGTGTATACAAACGTATCACAATATACGTAAATACATACAATGCTATAAATTTCGCACACAGGAACACTTTAAAGCTTTAATCTTTGCCAGCAAAAACGTTTTAATCTTTGCCGTCAGAAGCATCTTTAATCATTTGACGTGCGTGTTCACACGAAATATCAGACACATCACCAGAAAGCATCCGTGCAATTTCTTGGACGCGCGCCTCGTCTTTTACCTCAGTTATGAGCGTTTGTGGGCAATCTGTTCCCACTTTTGATACCACATAATGCTTATCGGCATACACCGCGAGCTGAGCTAGGTGAGTAACCACAATAATTTGATGAACACGCGAAAGCTTTTTAATAAGTCGAGCTAAAGATTGCGCGGTACTTCCTCCAACACCTGCGTCAACCTCGTCAAATACTAAAGTTGATGTATGTTCGCTCTCTTGCAAAACAACTTTGCAAGCAAGCATAACACGAGAGATCTCTCCACCTGAGGCAATTTTTTTAAGGGGGTGCGGCGTAAGAGATTTTCCGCTTTGATACAAAAATTCAACAGAGGTAGCGCTTGTATCATTCCAGAATTTTTCGTCGAGCAACGCAACACGTACCGTAATTTTTGACGAAGCCATAGCAAGCGTAGCAAGTATGTCATTCATACGTTGCGCAAGCTGAGGTGCGCCTCTCTTTTGCGCGTTAAAAAGCTCTTGAGCTGCGAGAACAAGGCGCTCATGAGCAGATTGCACCTCACGTTTAAGTTCGCGAATGTGCTCATCTCCCCTATCGTGGGCGGCAAGGTAGGCGCGTGCATCGTCAACTTTTTGAAAAACATCTTCCATACGCGGGCCATACGAGCGCGTAATCTGCTGAAAATTGCGTAAACGCTGTTGCATATCATTGAGAACTTCGGGGTTACACTCAACACCATCAAGATGATGACGAATTTCGTCTGCAATATCTTCCATTTCTGCAACGCAGGCAGCAAGCCTATCTGCAAGTGGCGCAAGCGTTTCGTCGTACGCACATGCGCTCGCAAGAGCGTCTTGAGCCGTTGAGGCACTGTCGCGCGCTTTGTCTTCATCGTTAAGCTCGCTTCGAGCCGTGTAGAGCGCTTCCATAAGATCTTGAGCGTGTTCTGCGCGTGCACAATCTTGTTGGAGCTGTTCATATTCACCACGCTGCGGATTAAGCTCATCTACGCGCGCGAGCATAAATTGCAGCGCATCAAGTTTTTCTTGCATCTCGCTGGTTTGCGACGTTAACTCGGTTAATTGGTTTGCAAGCTTACTGTATTGAGCATACGCCTCGCGATAGTGCTGTTGTACAGGCAAAATCTTAGAACTTGCCCATTCGTTGAGGATTTGGGCTTGATAGTGAGGTTGTAAGAGCTTTTGATGCTCGTGTTGATTGCATATATCAATTGATGGCGCAGCGCTCTTGGCTAATCCTGCAAGAGAAACCATATGGTCATTCAGGGTAATTCGACTTCTGCCCGATGTATCAAGCGTACGAACAATAACTATGTCATTATCGGTATTGTTGTCAAAAATCAAACGCGCTTCCACACGTAAATCAGTACTTCCTTCGCGAATAGAAGCAAAATTTGCACGCTCTCCTGTTATAAGCTTAACTGCGGACAAAAGTGCCGTTTTACCTGCTCCTGTTTCTCCAGTAAGCACAGTAAGACCACAAGCTGGGCGAAGACGTATATCTTTAATTAATGCAAGATTTTGAATATGGAGTTCATCAATCATGGGATGCCTGCCCGTAAAAAACACGAGAAACTGATTGATAAAAGCTTGAAGGAGATGCTTCGAGCAATAAAATATCGCCTTGACCACGCGTTATTTTTGCAGAAAGTGGAGTCAGATTTTCCCCTAAGGGCTGACCGTCTGCAAAAAAGAGACGTTCCACATTACGCTCGGTTGAAATAGAAATTTCTACAACATCAGAAGATGCGGTAAGAAATGCACGAGCTAGAATAGTATGAGGCGCAACGGGAACACACAGCATGCCTGTAAACGTAGGCGTTACGATAGGACCTCCAGCGGCAAGCGCATAGCCGGTAGATCCAGTTGCAGTTGCCACTACAAAGCCATCTCCACGAAGCGTATCAATATGATGACCTGATACGTCAACATTAAAAACGATCATGTCGCCTTTACTACCATGACTCAGCGAAAAATCGTTAAGTGCAAAATTATGCAGCTCAATTTCTTGTCCACGCTCATCCAAAAATAGCGAGGTAATTTGCAGCGTTGCACGTCGCGAAACATGAAGCTCGCCTGCAAGCGCACGCTGAACCATTGTTTGCAGCTCATCTGGACCTGCACTGGTTAAAAAACCTAAATGACCGTATGAAAGACCCAAAATAGGAATTTCACGATAACCCGTAATTTTTGCCGCACGCAAAAGCGTGCCATCGCCGCCTAACGATATAACTAAATCGGTATCATCAACATTAAGAGGAATAACATTGGTTTTCTTCTTATCGGGCGCCCACACAACTTCAATTGATTGTTTTTCAAGAAATTCTGTAAGACGAGAAGCATCTAAAACGGCTTCTTGGCGTGAATAATTAGGGACAATTGCCACCTTAACCATCGCGCGCCCTCCTTCTTGATAACGTGATTTATACCGTATAGCCTGTTGCTATTTTACTCTAACCATGTCGATAATGGATATAGACGCGCAGAAACTTCTGCAGAATCAACAACAGATGAAACATCTAAAGAAGAAGATGCGTCAAGTACTGATACATCAGAAGAAGGCGAAGGTTGATGTGCATCTTTACCAGCGGCAAGTAAAAATTCGCGGTTACCTTTATGGCCATAAATAGGACTCGGACATAAAGCTAAAGGAACAAGACCCACCGATGTGCAGGCGCGTAAAGCACGCTCAATGGCTTTTATGTGCAGGCGCTTAGAGCGAACGATGCCACCTGATCCAACTTCTGCTTTATCAACCTCAAATTGTGGCTTAACAAGCGTAACAAAGAGCGAACGCGGCTTCATAAGCGCATTCACAGCAGCAATAATAGTTTGAATGGAAGTAAACGAAACATCACTTACTACCACATCAAAGAGATGATCAGGTGTTTGAAGCGAAGGAGCACATATGTTGGTTTTTTCGATGAGTTCAACCTTGGGGTTATTGCGCAATTCCCAGCTAAATTGAGCATAGCCTACATCAACCGCAGTAACGCAAGCAGCACCATTTTGTAAAAGGCAGTCGGTAAATCCCCCCGTTGAAGCGCCTACATCCAAACATTTTTTGTCTCGAACATCTATACCAAACGCTTCCAAAGCACGAACAAGCTTAAAACCGCCTCGGCTTACGAATGGAATATGACTTTTAACATGCAGATATATGCCAGCTGGCACTTGTTTTCCTGGATGAGTAAGGCGTTCGTGTTCTGACGAAACTTCCCCTGCTAAAACAGCAGCATATGCTTCCTTTTGCGTTGCAAAAAATCCCTGCTGAACAAGCTCTGCGTCAAGACGTTGCTTCATACACTGCTCTTTTTGAAACTAGTGCGTAGACAATACTGGCACTTGAACATCACCATGCTGAGAAGCTTCACTCTCAGAGGAGTTGGGCTGCGCTTTTGAAGACGCAGTGTCTTTGGCAGAAGATTCAAGCTCATTAGATACAGATGTATCGTTTTTGGAAGAAGCAGCTACAGGAGTATCATCCGAAGAAGTATCAGTCTCAGAAGTATCGTTTTCAGCATCGGTTGTGGTGGTATTTTTATGAGGCAAAGCGTCAGCATCCGTAGCTACAAGCTCACTATCATCCAAATCTACCGCATCAACCATATCTACCGCACGCGAACCAAGCTTAATTGCCTCATCAAACAAATCAAGCGAATTTTCCAAAGAAACTTCCTTGTCTTTAACCGAGGTAATGATCTGTTCAAGACGTGCTTTTATATCGGTAAAGCTGTTGTAATCTTGTGATGAAAGCTGTGCCATATACATACCTTAGAGTTTTAAGACGTTATCTTTGTGCGATAAGAACTCATCAACAGCGCTGCGCACACAAGCACGAACGTCAGAATCACTTGTTATATCAGTGTCAGCAAGCTGTGTTTTGTGAGACGCGTTTGCATCATGTGCACAAGCAGCATCACTGTCAGCATCTTCTGCTAAAGCATTTTCTGTGGTTGGCGTGGATACATGATCATCAGCAGTGTTCTGAGCAGCGCTTGAATCCCTATCAGAGGACATGGACACAGACTCATCAGATGTAGAAACATCTTCTAATACATCGCGCCCGTTTTCCATCATGCGTGCAACCTGTCCTAAAACACCATTGACAAAATGCGAGGATTCATCGGTACCATAAGCCTTTGCTAAATTAACCGACTCGTTAATAGTTACTGCAATATCCACGTCGTCTACTTTTATCATTTCGTAGAGTGCAAGACGCAAAATGTTGCGATCAACACTAAGCAAACGATTAAGATTCCAGTTGGTAATTACACGAGAAATAAGCGCATCGAGCTTGTCACGCAACTCATCAGTGCCAAGAGCTAAGCGTTTCCCAAAGTCATCAAGGGGACCTTCGGACAATAAATAGTTTGTAGCAAGAACATCACAAACTTGCATGTTCCTTGATTCAGCCTGAAACATCAATTGAAGCGCTTGGCTGCGCGCAAGAGTTCTTCCTGCAAATTGTACCTTTTTTGGCACGTTATTCACTACTCCTTGGGAAATACTAAACTGTCAATATATACATCGATAGCACCAATTTCGCAAGAAAGCTGTTCTTGCAAAGCTGTTGCAACAGATGAACGAATTTCTTGTGCAAGACCCACAAAAGGATATCCATAAAAAACGGCAACATGGACATCCACAAAAAGTTTATCGTCTTCGACACGAGCCTCAACTGCTTTATCTTCTGGCAAAGACTTGGTCGTAAACACCGAAATAAGGTTAGACGTAATATCGTTGCCGCCTACCTGCGCAACGCCTTCGATATGGCTTACTGCTTTTGCCACTATTGCACGGAGAACATTTTGTGAAATACCCAAGCCAGATATAAAAAGCTCATGTGTACTCATAGGATATCCCTTCAATACGTTTTGATTGCTATTTCTGATAGGTGCGCCAACAGCTCTCTGTGCATATATCTGTTACATGTAATGATAATTACTGCCAACATAGCATGCGCCAAGCACAAGTGCGAGTCTATACAGAAATCAAACCACTACTATCAAGTATAGTAGAGAATAGCTCTAAACAAAAGCGTGACAAAAAATTCCGTGAAATGATACAACATTCCACGGAATTAAAAGTTTCAAACGTAATCAACCTATACGCGAGCTACAAATTTACCAACACGAGTGTCGACGCGAACTTTTTCGCCCTGATTAAGGTACATAGGAACAGCAATGACAGCGCCAGTTTCGATAGTTGCAGGCTTGGTTCCTCCTTGTACAGTGTCACCTTTGAAGCCAGGGTCGGTTTCGGTAATTTCTACCTCAATAAACATAGGAGGATTAACACCTAAAAGCTCGGTATCGGCATACAAGAGCTGGCAGTTATCATTTTCTTTTAACCATTTTTTGTTTTCGCCAATGAAATCAGCAGAAACGGGAATTTGTTCGTACGTTTCGTTGTCCATAAAATAGAACGAATCGCCATCGTTATAAAGATATTGCATCTCACGCGTTATAAGCTGAACGCTTTCAAACTTAGAACCTGCATTGCATGTTTGATCGATAACACGACCGCTTTTAAGGTCTTTAATCTTATAGCGAACAAAAGCACCGCCCTTACCAGGCTTTACATGCTGAAACTCAACAATGGTGTAGTATTTGTTATTAATCTTAAGACCCATTCCGTTACGGAAGTCTGCAGTTGAAATTGCTGCCACGATGCACTCACTTTCTGTTAAAACTTGCACCAAGAAGCAAGTAGAATAGATTTTGTATAACTAAATTAGGTTACCATGTAATTCTACATTTTGCACGAGACTACGCTGAGAAAAACACATCGTATTCAAATCATGGACGCGCCTCATAGCTATACCTTGCAAAGACGCATAAACAGGCGTCTACATAAAAAAGCGCACCATATAGTGCACTATGTAGTGCATCATATAGTGTGCCATAGCAGGTACTCCCCTGTTCAAACACAATTATTTTTTAAACGGTGAAGTTAGCATTTTACAAATTCTTGTAATTCCTAGTTTAACTACATCCAAAAAGGAGAGCGAGCGATACATGCGATCTGGTGAAATGTAGACACGTATAGCGCGCAGGGTCTTTTTATTATCCTTGGTAGAAAAAGAGAACTTTCCCGTCTTTTTAGTTTGAATCATAAAGCGAGGAATAATTTTGCCCTTAAACAGCACTGAAGCGGCTACCGAATCGATTTCTTCCCAAGGTATTTGAATAAAGTCAGCAGGATTTTTTTCATTATAAAACTCAAAGGCTTTATCACCAATCATAACGTGGCCGTAGGTGGTAAGTCCTAAAAACGATGCCGCCTTGATGGTAAGATCAACTTTTGTATTTTGAGAAGAAACCATTTTTCCTCTTTCATTTTGTAGTAAAAGCGCGCACACGTAGCATACTACATGCGCGCGCTATCTAAAATACTCAATTATTGCTTATACGCATTACATAACGTGAGCTAAACGAGCCACAATACCAACCAAGAACAGTGCAAGGATGATAACGATAGGAGAAACTTTCTTCTTCAACAGCCAGCAGCATAAAAGCGTAAGGCATACAGCTGCAAGACCAGGAATAAGCTGGTCGAGGTTTTGTTGAAGGGTTGTAACCTTAACTTGGTCAAGGCCGTTTACACCCAAAGCATTGTATTGAGTAATAGCACTCTTGATACCATCTGCAGTTGGCTCGATCTTGGACCAGTCGATGAATGCACCAGGAGCCTGGTTAATCTTAGAGACAACCGGGGTAAAGCTGATGGAAACCCAACGCTGAACCAAAGAACCAATGATGAACATACCAAGGATTGAAGCACCTTCGGTGATTTTGCTCAAAAGACCACCAGAAACGTCCTTAACAATTGAGGTACCAAGTTTGTAACCAAACTCTTGCGTGTACCAAAGGAATGCCATACGGATAACGTTCCAAGCAATAAAGAAGAGCAAAGGTCCAACAATGCTTCCTGTTAATGCCAAAGAAGCACCTAAAGCACCCAAGATAGGACGAAGGGTAAACCAGAATACTGGGTCGCCAACACCGGCGAGAGGACCCATCATACCAACCTTTACACCTTGGATAGCTGCGTCGTCAACGGGCTTTCCGTTAGCACGCTCTTCCTCAAGTGCAAGGGTAACACCCATTACAGGAGCTGATACATAAGGGTGCGTGTTATAGAATTCCATGTGACGCTTTAAAGCAGCAATCTGATCCTGTTTTGCAGGATAGAGCTTTTTAATGGCGGGGATGATGGAATAGCACCAACCGCCGTTTTGCATACGCTCGAAGTTCCATGAACCTTGAAGGAACTGATGGCGCCATGCAACAGCCATACGGTCTGACTGAGAAAGTTTAATTTGATCTGCCATTATGTTTTCGCTCCTTTCGTTATTCATAGTCGTTAATAATGTCGCCTAAAGGATCTTGCGAGCCTGCACTACCAGAGCCGTGAGAAGCAACTTCTTTGAGGCCAAGGTAAATGATTGCAAGAGAAACACCAATTGCACCAAGTGCAATAAGGGTGAGGCCTTTAAGTGCGGCAATAACAAAACCAAGAATGAAGAAAGGCCAAACTTCTTTAGAAGCCATCATGTTGATAACCATAGCGTAACCAACGGCAGCTACCATTCCGCCGCCGACGCCCATACCACCTGCAAGCCATGCAGGCATTTGGTCGAGTACTGCCTTAACAGCTTCGGACGGAACAAAGCACAAAGCGGCTGCAGGAATAGCAATACGAAGACCTTGCATAGCAATAGCAATAACCTGCCATGCTTCCATAGCTGCAATGTTGCCCTTCTCGGCAGCTAAGTCCATTGCATGAACGATAGGAATAGCAATGGTACGAGCAATCATGGTAAGGAACAAACCTGCTACTGACAGAGGAATTGCCAAAGCAATAGAGGTATTGATTGCGGTTTGAGTGTCTTGAGCACCACCGTTAAGTGCAAGAACCATGATGATAGCAGAAGCAACAGAAGCAAGAGCTGCGTCAGGAGCAACTGCAGCACCGATGTTTGCCCAACCAAGAGCGATCATCTGTAATGAACCGCCCAAAATAATACCTTCGGTGGGGTGACCAGTTACGATACCAATTAAGGTGCAGGCAACAAGTGGTTGATGGAATTGGAACTCGTCCAAAATACCTTCCATACCTGCAAAAAAGGCAACGATCACCACCAAAATCAAACTAATGATAGGCATGAAATCCTCCTTTATGCCAACTCAGACTTTGCTTTTTGGAGCAAAGCATTAAAGTTTTCAGGTGCGTCAGCAGGAACTTTACGAACATCAAACTCAACACCCAAAGAAACGAGTTTCTCGAGGGCTTCGACGTCGTCTTTACCCATTGCAATTGCATTGTTAACGACAACTTTTCCTACTGAGTGAGCGATAGATCCCAAGTTAGCTTTTTTGATTTCAACGCCAGCCTCAACAGCTTGAAGCATGTCGGCAGGAGATTCAAAAAGAAGCATGGTACGTGTGGCACCAAAACGAGGATCTTTGGTGAGCTCTACCATTTTTGAAACAGGAATAACATGAGCGCGAACTCCAGAAGGAGCAGCTTCGATAATCATTTGTTTACGCAGGCTGTCTTTGCAAACCTTATCAGAAACAACAATGATACGATCGGGCTTAACTTCCTTTGTCCAAGAGGTAGCAACCTGACCATGAAGCAGACGCGTATCGATACGAGCAAGACCAATCTTAATGTGACCATCACCCAAAACGGTACCAGGCGCAATAGCTCCGTGGACTTGCTGCTTAGCTACTTTAGGCTTAGGCATAACGTCTTCGGGCTTAGCCTTAATACCTGCAGCTGCCTCGCTGATTGCCTCAGCAGCAACAGCTTTTGCGGTATCAGCGCCCATACGAGCGCCATATGCAGCAACAAGCATAGGAAGACTTAAACCTGCAACTGCAGTCCACTCAGGATGCTCGTTTGAATCAAGTAACAGCGAAACCTGATTCCAAGGAGTACCACCTTGAAGATCGACCAGGAACAAAACTTCCTTTTGATCTTCGAAAGACGATACGGCAGCAAGCAACTGAGCTTTAAGGTCGTCAGGACCCATGTCGGGGTTTAAACAAACGGCCTTTACATTTTCTTGAGGTCCGAAAATCATTTGACCTGATTGCATAATGCCCTCGGCTAAACCGCCATGACTGGTTAACACAATACTAACCACTGCCTTACCTCACTTTCTTATGTCCCGTGAAAAAGCTCAAGGAAAGTTCTCGCAAAAACGTTTCACATGTACGCGAGGCACATAACGTAAGCGAAACGAAAGATCCTATGAACTTCATCGTTTATACATAACAACTTAAACTATGATACGTCATAAACTATTCACAAACAAGAAATTTATTTTCACCGATTGTAAGCTACCGTTTACAGAATTTATTTTGATTATTTCTTTTTTCCTATTGACATAGGTATTGCCTGAAAAAGGCTCTTGTACCCTGAAAGAGAAATTAAACGAAATAAGCTAAAAGAAAGCATGCACCATAAACTCATGTGTTCACGGTACATGCCTTAAGTAGACCAAGATTCTTCTTATTATCTCGTATCTAAATGGTAGTGCGACCTTGCGTACTTTGCCAGTCTGCAGCAAAATCATCCACTGCTTTTTGAATAGAGGGATTTGCAAAGCCTGCCGCATAGATATCCGCACCAGCGGTAACCGCCTGCGCACCTGCGGCTAATGCATTGGTAACCTGCGATACATTCTTAAAACTGGCTGCCAAAATCTTGGTGTTCGCACCCGAATTGCTGCACGCCATAGCAAGCTGGCCTATAACTTCTATAGGATCGGTTCCTAAATTTTCCATGCGATTGTAGTACGGCGCTAAATAATCGGCCCCTGCCTCAATTGCCAAAAGACCTTGGAAAATTGTGTAAATTGCCGTTGCGGTAATACGAAAACCTTCTTTTTTAAGCTGTTTAATAGCCGTAAGACCATTGGGCGACACAGGAACTTTTACATAAAAATTTCCACCAATATTTTCGCGAAGCGTACGAGCATCTTGTAAAATGCCTTCAACGCTGGTTGCAACAACTTGGGCATGTAAACTGGGTTCTTCGCCAATAATGGAACGCACCTTTTTTACTTGAGCAAAGAAATCGATATTCCCTTCTTTTTTTACAATAGAGGGATTAGATGTTATTCCCGCTAAAGGCAAAACACGTGCCCAGTCTTCGATATCGTGTAAATTTAAAGTATCCAGCATAAATTCCATGAGTGCTTCTTTCTTTTAAAGCGCGTGTTCGGTACGCGCAATAATGTCGTCTTGCGTTGCTTTAGATAATACATTAAAGAAGGCCGAATATCCCGCAACGCGCACAATAAGATCACGATGTTTTTCGGGATGCTTTTGTGCATCAATTAAAGTCTCGCGAGAAACCACATTATATTGAATGTGATATCCGTGCAAACGGTTAAAGAACGTACGCAGCAATGCGATGAGTTTTTGTTTGTCCTCTTCTTTTGCAAGCGTCTGAGGGTTAACTTTTTGGTTGAGTAATACGCCACCAACAATTTCATCGGTAGGCAACTTTGATACCGATTTAAGAACGCTGGTAGGACCATGCTTATCCATATTGTGGGCAGGTGAGCATCCTTCGGCCAAAGGCGTACCTGCATGACGGCCATCAGGAGTTGCAAGAGTTCCACGACCCTGACCTACATTTGCCGAGATAGAAGATGTTCCCGAATAGCGAATACCACCAATGGGGCCACGACCAAAGCGCGTATTGGGATATTTTGCAATTTCGTCAACATACACATCGTAACAATCGCGTACCAATTTGTCGGCATAGTCATCATCGTTACCATATTTTGGCGCGTCGTTGATGAGCATCTGACGAATTTCTTCGCCACGCTCGCCTGCATAGTCGCTTTGAAGCGCGCTCCAAAGCTCAGAGGTTGATATACGCTTTTCTTCGAATACAAGCTTCTTAACAGCGGCAAGAGAGTCTGAGAGGTTAGCAATACCTACTTGCAAACCAGAAATGTAGTCATACACCGCTCCACCCTCTTTAAGGTGCTTTCCACGACCAATGCAGTCATCGGTAAGCGCCGAGCACAAAATATCGGGAACTTCGCGCTCAAGGCTTAAGTCGATAGAATTTTCTACAATAACGCTCATACGCGTAAGATAACGAAGCGTCTTATCCCATGCAGTTTTTAGGTCGTCATAGGATTGCATGTCAACAAAGCGTCCATACGCTGGTGTAAAGCGTTTACCCGAAGACGGATCAATTCCATCGTTCATAGCAATGAGCAAAACTTTGGGGAAGTTCATGTAGCTCATACCAGTACAACGATAACCCCATTTACCAGGAACAGCCGTCTCAACACATCCAATTGCCGAATAATCGTATGCATCCTGCTCTTTTACACCCTTCTCAATGAAAGAAGGAATAATAATTTCATCGTTATTAAACGCTGGCATACCAAAACCAAGCTTCATAACCTCAATTGCTTCGTTCATAAAGTCTGGATTAAGACCCGCGTGATAGCGAACAGTAAGGTTAGGTTGAGGAAGATGCGCTTGTGCAACCGACTTAAGTACCAGGTACGACAAGGGATTAACTGCATCTTTTTTATCGCGCGTTTGGCCACCAATAGTTACATTTTGATACAAAGGAGACCCTGCCGAAGAAAACGTGTGAGCTTGGCTACGAACCTTATTGATGGTAAGCGTTTTAATCCACAGGTTGGTTAAGCGCTCAACGATAGAATCTTGGGTTTCGCGTCCTGATTCTAGATCGGCTTTAACGTAAGGATACATGTATTGGTCAAAACGGCCATACGACAAAGAGTGACCATTGGACTCAATTTGTAAAATGCACTGGATAAACCATACCGATTGCACTGCTTCAGCAAACGTACGCGCAGGATAATAAGGAACGCGCTCGCAAATATCGGCAATCTCAAGCAATTCACGACGACGCGTTTCGTTTGCGGTTTCTGCCATGCTGCGTGCAAGTTCTACAAAACGATGCGCATACGTTTTAACAGCATCAATGGTAATTAAAATAGAATCATAAAAGTGATATTTATCAATGCTTGCAGGATCAGTAAGATCGAGCTTTGCTTTTGCCTCGCGTGTGCGCTGCTCAAAGCCTTGCAAACCAAATTCCAAGACCTTTTGGTAATTTACTGCCAAGTGAGCATCGCCGGAGTTCATTTTACCTTCCATGCCAAAAAATCCAGTTTCCATATATACCTGAACTTCTTTTGGCAACATGGCACCAGCGTGAGCGCGCAGGTTGTTGTTTTCCCAGAAAGGAGCAATCTTGCGCAATTGATCTTTAGTTTCTTCGGTAATATAAAAGACGTCACCATCGCGCTTCTCAAAGGTGTCAAGCTCGTTCAACACAAACTCAAGCGTATATTCAGGGAAAATAGGAGCGTCTTTATCGCCTGATGCTTGATTACCCACGATAAGCGTTTCATCGTCGATGTACAACGACATATTTTCCAGAATATTTTTGAGCATGTATGCACGTTTGAGCACAACTGGTTCTGCCTGATACTTTTTATATGCCTGCGTTGCAAGAATTGCACGTTGCGCATCAATATAGGGTTTTTTATCAAGAACTCTATCACGATACTTATACATACGCTCTGTTAAGTACCCAAAATGTTGCTGAGAACCTTTTTGCACATCGTTGGAATACTGCTGTGTTAAACGCGGAACTTCCATTTCTCCCCCTTACGTTCGTAAAGCGCATATTTTCTTTCGTAACCATAATATCATTGTTTCAAACGAAATACAACAAGTTTTGCACTAAATGATTGTACATTTTTTATGAGGCGATTGTACACGTGAAAACAAAGCATTTTCGCTGTCTACTCATACAATCGTTGCAGGTACTTTGCATAATCGCCCGAACATTTGACCGTCAAAGCTATAAAAAATGAGTTTAGTGTATGTAATATACACTAAACTCATCTACACCGCTCAACACACGTCTATTTGGTCTTTGCTGCTTGATTTTCTGCATCGCAGGCAATTTTATCTTGAATCTTAAAGAACGGGAAATAAATTAGGGTCGAAAGTGCAAGGATTATGACCTGAACAAGTGCTCCTTGCCATCCGGCAACCATAAATCCCGAGATAATAGCTGGCGTACTCCATGGAAGCGTAACGCCTGAGAATGGCTGCATAAATCCAATTGCAATAGAGGCATACACCACAACTGCCGCAACGATAGGAACAAGTACAAATGGTAAAAACATAAGTGGATTCATAACAACAGGAAATCCAAATACAACAGGCTCATTTACATTAAAAAGTGCGGGGAATGCTGCAACTTTACCCAATGCCTTATATTGCTTAGATTTTGCAGCAAAAAGCATAGCTACAACTACACCAAAGGTAATACCCGAGCCCGAAATAAGTAAAAAGCTGTCGAGGAACTGCTGTGTTACAATGTGAGCTCCGTTTTCTAACGAAAGATTACCTGCAGCAAGCAGGGCTTTGTTGGCGTCAAGATTTGAAAGCAGCAGCGCAGTTACAATACCGTTGACCACTGATTGTCCATGAACGCCAAACCACCACAAGAACGAAATGAAAAACGCAATGCCTATAGCGCCCCATAATGTTCCAGTAAGGCCTTGTAAAGGAATTTGAATAACACGATAGATAAGCTCGATAAATGTTGAGCCACCCGTAAGAATTTGTGCCAAAATGTATACACACATCGAAAGCAAAAAGATAACGAATGCAGGAATCATTGCTTCAAATTGCTTTGCAATTGCTTGAGGAACCTGCTCGGGCATTTTAATAACGATATGTCTTTTAATAAAGAAACTATATATAGCTCCAACGGTAAGTCCAATAATAATTGCACCGATAATACCTTGTCCGCCAAACCATACTTTTGCGATTGCATCAGGAATAGCTTCTCCTTTTGCTGGAACATAGGAAGATTTCAGCAAAATAAAGAAAGACGATACCGAAAGAACACCAGCTGGCAGAGGATCTACTCCGCTGTGTTTTGCATAGGAAAAACCAATAGCAAAACACGATATAAGACCCATAATTGCAAATGTACCAGAATATACCTGCATAAATGGTTCGGTCCATGTTTTACCAAACACCGATGCAATTGCCTGATTGAGAGCCTCAAACGGCAACTGGCCAATAATAAGAAAAATACTACCCACAACGGTAAGGGGCAAAATTGCAAGCATGCCGTCTTTAAGTGCAATAATACCTTGCATATTGACAAACTTCATGATCGGCGTAATGATTTTTTGAGGATCAAACTTTGCCATTTTCAGTCCTTTCATTAAGGTGCTTATAAAAATTAGCTGCTGTGTAAACTAAGTGCTAGATCCAAAACTTTTTCACCATCGAGCATGCCGTAATCGGCCATAGGTATCACTGCAATAGGAACGTTATGTTCTTTGCAGATTGCTTCAGATTTATCAAACGTGTATGCAACCTGTGGTCCAAGCAGAACCACATCTAAACCCTCTACATGGTTTTCTAGGCTTACCTGGCCATACGCATCAATTTCGGCCTCAATATTTCTTTTTTCTGCAGCGGCTTTCATATTCTTAACCAACATTCCCGTTGAAAATCCTGCCGCGCAAAAAAGTCCAATCTTTACCATGATCGACTCCTTACCTGCTTAAACTGCTTAAATTGTGTAACCTTTTAACGTTTAACTCTTTAAAACGTTTAACTCTTTGTGAACTTCAATAAGCTCTTTAATAAGATTTATTTCTGTAAGGGTTGTCATCAAATGATCCTGAGAGTGCACAAATAAAGCCGTGATCTGCATTTGATTCCCTTGCGCTTCCTGCGTCAAAAACTTAGTTTGTAAGTTGTGCGCTTCCAAAAGAGCGGTATCAGCTTGCTTCATTTCGATTTCAGCATCATCGTATTTGCCAGCCTTTGCCAAATGCAACGCCTGATAGCTATGCTGTTTAGCATCTCCTGCATTAATGATGAGACCCATGATAATTTGCTCTGGTTCGAGTAATTCCATACATGCTCCTTTCCTTTTGTACTGTGCTTACCAACTACCACGCATATAAAAATTATCAAGGTACTTTTGTTCGAAAGTATTTTTGTTTCTCTCGCTAACACGATTATATGGTCTCATGAAGTTCTTTTCAATACATTATTGCTTGTTTTATGATAGTTGCACTTTTGTGCATTTTGTTCATCATTCTGAAATAAAAATATGGTATGGAGCACATTCATGCGCCATACCACAACACGTTAAACGTATGTATCTTCTTTTGAGGTGATTCTTATATGGTTATAAACGAACTCATGCGTTTATACGTCATTTTTAACATAACAAGTCTGCAACGTTTTCGTCATTATCGAGCTCTAGGACTTTAAGAATGGTTGTTTTATCGGTTACCAGATGATTGATATATTTTTTTCTTAAAATAGCCAGAATAGCCGGCGCTTTATTTTCGCCACAGGCAACAGCCACTGTTTTTGGAATTCGAGCAAACTCATCAAGGCGCACACCTATAGTACGATCCTGCAGATTTTGACATACAGCTTCACCGTCTGCATTAAAGAATCTGCAGCATACGTCCCCTATTGCATGAGCTTTACTCAAAGCTGCAAAGTCATCTTGCGTGAGCAAATCGCGCCATTGGCTATCGTGTATCTGATTGGGTTCATCACCTACACCTACAATTGCAACGTTAAGACGACTCCAAACATTTGAGATAGTTCTAAAGTACTTTGACTTGCATATTCCCTGAACAATATCTGCATTTTCCTGCAAAACCATTGCATTAATAAACGTCCCTCGTCCATGAAATGCGCGGGCAATCCGATACACCAAGGTATTTACATGATAGGAAAGATTTACGTGACTAGGTCCTCCTGTAAGCGGACAAAACTCTACGTTTTCCAACGTTTTTGTACCAATATTATCAACAAGTTTACTAAGCGTTGATCCCCAAGAAATTCCCACCACATCTTTGTCTTTAATAACATTTTTTACTAATTCAGCTGCTGCGCGCGCAACATTCTCCATGCGTGTCTGCCTGGAATCTCCAACTTGATCGGCAATGATTTCGATCTTTTTTAAATGATATTTCGTACGCACATATTCTTCTAATGCAAAGAGAGCAGGATCAAAATCCTTTATATCTATATGCACAATCCCTTCGGTTCGCGCGCGATTAATTAAGCGACTTACCGTTGTACGATAAATATCCAGCTCAGTAGAGATTTCTGCTTGATTTTTACCTTCAATGTAATAGAGGTATGCAATTTTTGCAAGAAGTCGACGCTTTTCGTTGTTCATGTATGCCTCGATTAATCAATACACGTAACGGAAATACCATGAGAGGATAAAAGTTTTTGCTGTTCAACCGTTAAATTTGAATCGGTAATAACCTGTGAAACTTGCTTAAATGAAAACTGATGAACTAAACTTTGTTTGCTAAATTTACTTGAGTCTGTAAGTACTACCAGGTGATCAGCCGAATCACACATGTATTGGACAACCTCACAACGCATCATATCAACGCCCATAAAGCCCAAGGTTTCGTCAAACCCATCTGTACCTGCAAAAAGCGTTTTGACATGAAAGAGTTTAATCATTTCTTTGAGCAAAGGGCCAACCGTTACCTCAGAATTTTGCTGGTAGATACCCCCAAGCAAGATAACCTGACAAGATGAATACTTGCGTGTGAAATTTGCAATAAAACATGAATTGGTAATAATACGCACGTTGTGACGATGCCGACAAATAGCCTCCGCCAACAATGCACAGGTAGAACCCGATTCAATCATAATTGTTTCGTTGTCTTCTACAAGTTTTACCGCTTCGGCGGCAATACGTTTTTTAATGTTGTAATTATAAGAAAGCCTAATATTTAAGTCATCCCCGCTGTTGAGCACAGCAAAGCCGTGTTCACGATGAAGCAGACCTTTATGCTCTAACTTATTAAGATCTTTTCTAATGGTAACTTTTGACACGTTCAGTTTTTCGGATAACGTATTTACATCGATCTTTTTTTCTTGCGAAACTAGGCTAATTATTTGGTCTAATCTATCCATGTTCATCACCTCGTAAGTTATTTTATCAGATTAAAAGGAAAACAAAAGGAAATAGAATAATTGCAATCGTAATTGATTTTGTTTCGTTTTATGCTAGAGTGGTATTACGTAGGAAGGCAGGTGTGCACATAATGCAAGAAAAAGGCTATATTTTTAATATACAACATTTTTCAATTCATGACGGGCCTGGCATTCGCACGACCGTTTTTCTCAAAGGCTGCCCCCTGCGCTGTCCGTGGTGCTCTAATCCAGAGTCGCAAAGGTTTAAGCCAGAACCCATGCTTGATCCCGAAACTAAAAAGCCTTCGTGCGTTGGTGAAGAAAAAAGCGTGGACGAAATTATAGAAGACGTTGTCAAAGACATAGATTTTTATGAAGAATCGGGCGGTGGCCTTACACTTTCGGGTGGAGAACCGCTTGCACAATTTGGTTTTGCACGGGCAATTTTGAAGCGTGCAAAGCAAGAACACATTCATACGGCGCTTGAAACAACAGCTTATGTAGATCATCAAAAGTTCGTTGAAATTTTAAACTATGTAGACTTCATTTACACCGATCTTAAACATTATGATCCTCAAAAACATCGCAGCATAACCGCTGTGGATAATGAGCTCATCATAAAAAATATTAGCTATGCTTTTACGCATAATACTCATATTGTGTTGCGTATTCCCGTTATTCCCGATTTTAATAATTCATTGGAAGACGCGGCGCAATTTGGGCAACTCTTTAAGAAGATGCACGTTAATAAAGTGCAGCTTCTTCCCTTTCATCAATTTGGTGAAAATAAATATAAACTGCTCAAACGTGTATATCAAATGGGTAAGTACAAACCGCTTCACCCTGAAGACTTATACGATTATCGCGATGTTTTATGTAAGCAAGGTATTGATTGCTATTTATAGCAGGTGGCTGGCTACGCGAAAACTCTAGTTAAAACGTTAAAAATGTGGCGCATACCTTACGATATACGCCGCATTTATGTAAACGTTAGAACAAACAAAAAGCACGTACTTATGCTTATAAGCACATAAGTTCGTGCGTTGAGCCCGTAAAGAGCTCAAATCCGTGAGCAGTTACCAAACCAAAGTCCTCAATACGCACTCCAAACTTACCTGGAAGGTAAATACCTGGTTCAACAGTTACCACCGAGTTTTCAGGAAGCGGCTTGGTGTATTGTGGACGCAAATAGGGGCGCTCGTGAATTTCCAAACCAACGCCGTGACCAAGGCCGTGCTTAAAGTAGTCACCGTAACCTTGTTCGGCAATAATCGCTAACGCACGATTGTGCATATCGCTACCCAAATCACCAGGCATAATGCTGTCCTCAACCGTCTTTTGTGCACGACGAACCGTATCGTAGACAAGTTGCTGCTCTTCGCTTGGCGTGCCCATGCAAACCGTACGCGTCATATCGGTGTGGTAGTCATGCCATGCGGCACCAAAATCCATAACCACCATGTCGCCTTGTTGAAGCTTGCGCTCGCTTGGCTGACCATGAGGATTTGCGCCGTTGGGGCCTGATATGGTGATGGTGTCAAACGCAAGCGCGTCCGCACCGTGGCTTAACATGTAATTATCAAGCTCAACTCTAAGCTCAAGCTCGCTCATACCAACCTTCATAAAATTGAGCATGTGCGTAAAGCCAGCATCGGTAATGCTTTGAGCATGTTTCATAGCGTCAACTTCGACCTGATCTTTTACCATACGCAGATCGGCAATATCACCATGCATACGAGGGATATCAACAGAAATTGAATGTGCATGAGCAAAGGTTACAAAGCTGTCCAAAAATGCAATGTCACAGGTGTCTTCAAGTGCAACGATGTGCGAGCGCGTTTGATAGGCATGCTGAGCAGCCCAATCAGCAGGATTAATATCATCCATATCAATAACCCAAGGAGTATTGGGGCCAAGTTTAGTAATGAACGTGTTGTAGTATCTTGAATCGGTGTGTAGCCAAAGCCCATCTTGTGTAATGAAAGCTGTGTGGGCTATTTCAAAATCAAATGTGCGCTCGGTACCCAAAAGCCAACGTAAGTCGGGGTTATTCCTAAGAATAACACCATCATAGCCACGCTCGTCCATAAGCGCGCGAAAACGCGCAACGCGCGTGCTACACACATCGTCAACTGTTGCATCCATAGTATCCATGTAAACCTCCGCTTGTATGGTAATGTAGGCAATTATGTTATGGTTTTAGGCTATCACATATTTGCAACTGTACACAAATTCTTTGAGGTTAATGTGTTAGGCGGCTGCTTAAAAATAAAAGCAAGTGGCTCTGGCTTTAGCACCAGAGCCGCTTTCCTCATCAGTATAGTAATATTAAGATGCAAACAAGTTACAAAAAGATACACTATACGAACGAGTGGGCGAAAGAAGTCAGGACAACGTCTGAAGTGGTCGCCCACTCTATACACTTAGTCACACGCAACACGAGCCATATAACCCACGTTGTCACAAACAACACCTATGAACGCATATATACATAGCAAACAATTGAGGCAATAGCTCAAGAGCTAACACGCATATTATGTTAACGGTTAAAACGCCTTTATAAACGTACCTACAAACGCAAATACAATAGTAAAGAGGAGCAAAAACGTGGCGCTTTTCTTCTTTTGCAAGAAATAAAACATGAGCATCGTATAACCAAGTGCCAGAATGCCAGGAAAGATTTGATCAAGATATTTTTGTATCTCAAACGCTTGTTCGCTAATAGTAAAGCTAAAAGCTGTCTTTAAATCAACCATTGAAGCAGTCATGGCACCAACTACCGCCAAACCAACAATATTTGCTGCTTTTGATATCTTTTGCATGATATTCATATCACCGGCATTAGATATCATCGAAACACCAAACTTATACCCCCAAGCAGTACCAAAATAACGAATAATAAGATGAGGCACATTAAACAAAACAAGAAATACTATCGGCGCCAAAATATTACCTTGTTGTGCCATAGACAACGCAATACCTGTTGCAATAACCCTGAGCGTACCCCAGAAAAACGAATCACCTATACCTGCAAGAGGACCCATCAGGCCAACCTTAACGTTGTTTATAATGGAGTAATCAAAGTTCTTTGTTTCGCTCGCTTTCTTTTCAATAGCTGCAGTAACACCCATGATAAAAGAAACCAGATGTGGCGTTGTGTTGAAAATTTCCATGTGACGCACTAATGCCTGTGCCTGAGCTTCTTTGGTTTTATAAAATCGCTTAATAGCAGGCCACATAGCAACAGCATAACCCAATGCTTGCTGGCGTTCGTAATTGTAACAATTCTCAAGTATAAAGGAGCTAAAAAACATTTCTTTAAAGAGTTTATTTTCTTCTTGTTTATTCATCGAACAAACCTCCCCAAGAATCATCACTTGCAATTTCCTTTTGTTCTACAGCATGTGTTTCGGAATTTTTTTCAAAAACAACAATATAAGCAATGCCAACTGCAAATAAAGTAATTGCCATAATCGGTAGCTTAAGATACGTCACTGCGATAAATCCCAAGATGAAATAAATGACATTTTTCTTATCCATCATAGGCTGAAGCAATAATGCAAAACCAACGGCTGGTAAGATTTTTCCACAAAGCTCAAGAGAAGTCATGACCAAAGGAGGTATTGCTGCAACAAATACCTGAACTGCTTCAGAACCAAATACAATTGCTATAAAGCCTACTGCAAAATACATTGCGCTTTGTAAAATTAAACCTAACCAATTCAAGAGCTTCATTTTGACGATATCGTCATTTTTGGCAAATATAACAGCTAGATTCATAAATTGGCTTCGTACGATAAATAAAACAACTTTGATTGATTGAGCTAAAATCGCAATAGGTAGCGCAAGAGTTAAAGCAATTTCAGGTCCGCTACCCGTAATAAGAGCAAATGCAGTTCCCAAACCAGCGCCTACAAGCACATCAGGCGGTACTGAGCCACCAATTTGAATAGCACCCATGAACACTAATTCAAGCGTTGCACCAATTAAGACTCCATTAAGAGGGTCACCTAGACCAAGACCTATACAAAACGAAACAACAAGAGGTCTGATAACCATTGGAGTTCCAAGGGCTTTTTCAAAAAACCATAGTAGAAATAATATACTACCAACAATCAATGCATTTATCATGTTTCCTCCTATTAAAACTTTGACCTGAGTGTCTTATAATCTTGTGATTGTTCTGCAGGAGTTTGACGTACATCTATATCTACATTCTCTTTGTATAAAAGATCTAAAAAGTTAACTTCTTCAGGTGTTAAATACACAGCTTTGCTAAATTCTTTTGCCTCCTCTTTATGCATAGATCCACCCAAGTTTAATACCGGCTTTGTTTCCAAAAGCTTATACAACTCATAAGCTGACTTTGCAGATGACACCACAACAAATACCTTTATATCTGCCAATTTAGGATTTTGCAAAAGAAGAGCTGCATCAGAAATTGATTTAATAGCAACTTTGACACCTTGGGGCACTGCCATTTTAATTACCGGTTTTCGAAATGTATCGTTGCATACATCATCATCTGCAATAACAATAGCTTGATACTTAAGAAAAGCTTTCCAGCTGTATGCAACTTGCCCGTGTACCAGACGATCATCTATTCGTACCATTTGTATCATATACATCCTCCGTTTCATTAACGTTTCTTTACCTAATACTCCATATGCACCCCTTTCTTAAAGCGTTTTTGAAATATAAGAATTTAAATTAGAATAAATGGGTTGTGTTAAATCTCTTTTGTTAAGTTCAGCAAACCAATAAGCTATGTACTGAGCGAAACAAGCTACCTCAAGAAAATAAAAAAACATGTCACAACTATTAAGTTCAACAGAAGGTGTTGTTGACGGACCAATAATAACAACGTTATTGCTAATCTCAGTTGTTATAAATTTAGAGATTTTTCCCACTTTATCTGTGTCTTGACCACTTGATAAGATAAAAAAGCACGTATCATTATCAAAAGAATTTTGCGGTCCATGAATAACTTCTTCGAGCTCATACGATGATGAGACTTTAGGAATCATCTCCAAAAATTTTAGATTTATCTCCTTGCACAGCGGATATAAAATTCCATCACCAATTACGACAAATTTGCTGTTTGCCAGAAAACGAGCACCATTAAGCTCAAACCAATCAGACGCAAGACTTTTAATTCTATCCAAATTAGAAATGACAGCATGGGCATCTGCAAAATAGGGCTGTATATGCGCTTTATCGGAGTAACTTAAATTTAATCCAAGCATACATAAAATCAAAGATGTGCAGCTATAGCCAATAGTTCGATAAATAAATTCTTCATGTCCCGTATACATATCTATACAAAAATCAGCCGATGTGGCAATTGGTCCATCCATGTTCTCGGTAAGCGCAAGTGTTGTATAGCCCTTTTGTTTGGCAAGAAGAAGATTTTCATATACTAATTTAGTTGAACCCCCTTGCGAAACGAAAATAAAAAGATCATCAGCTGAAAAATTATAATAATTAAAATTATGCTTAAACTCATTGGGTAAGAAAACATCACATGGGATACAGGCTTGTTCGGTAAGAAAATACTGTGCAACTAAGCCCGCATTATATGAGGTACCAGAACCAATTATATGCATTTTTTTATAGTGCTGTTTAAAAAGTTCCTCGCATAAAGTTTCGGAATTCTCATAGACAGAAAGTATTGATGAGAGACATGCAGGTATTCTATCTATACAATCAATCAGTTTCATAAAACCTCCTAATTTGTATGTATCTATAAACTAGCATACCTTTTTTGTATATACAAGTATTATTTTTAATTGATGAAATTTATTTTGCATACGGTAGATTTGTATACTTAAATGTACTTTTTCTTATGAATTGGTTACAATAAAACCAATCTAAGGAGGCACTATGGCAAAGATTGCGCGGTATCAACAAATCATAAATGATCTGGCACACCAAATTGCTATTGGAAAATATCGTGTTAATGACAAGCTACCAACCGAAGCTCAATTAGCACTTGATTATTGCGTCAGTAGAATGACTGTAAATAAAGCCTTATCCCAGATGGAAAACAAAGATCTTATATATAAAGTTCAAGGAAGCGGTACGTTTGTAAAAGAGAGTACTATTCATAAACAATTTGGATCTTCTGTAAGCTTTTCGAGTGATGTAAACCTCAAAGGTGAGAAACCGGGTTCTTTGTTATTGCAATATAGATTACTTGATCCGCAATCCTTTCCTGCTATTGCTTCAAAATTATGTATCCCTATGGATAACGAGATTATATATTTTGAAAGATTGCGGACGGCAGATGATACGCGCGTGGCAATTAGTCATACCTATATTGCAACTAATGTGGTTCCCTCTATAGCTCTAGATGAACTAAATAGATCGTTTTATGCATTTCTAGAAAAAAAGTACGATATTAAACCCCAGTGTACAAACTATGAAGTAGCGGCAACAATTCCCACAAAAGAGCAGGCAAAACTTCTAGAGATTAGCAATGAGGCACTTTTAAAGGTTTCCCATACCAGTTTTACTCAAAATGAAGTTCCCTTTGAATATAATGAAACTTATTATCTGGGAAATAAATTTACATACACAACAAAGAATGATTGTATTAAACTGCGATAATGATATATCACGCTCAACATAGGGAGGATGTTACCAATTCTTGAAACAAAAGATCTGATAGAAATTGACAGTCTTTTTGATGGAAGAATGATTGAAAGTAATTACTTTTAAAACAACCTCAGTATTAATCAAATGTATAACTTTTATAAGACAGTGATTAAAAAACACAGCAATAAAAGCACAACGGATGTACGAATTGAAACGAAGTTTTGCAGGTGATGCATTTATGCGTCACCTGATTTTTATCATGAGTTTTAGATTCATTAACCGCTCAAGAAATCATACTTAAAAATAAAAGCAAGCGACTCTGGCTTTAGCGTCAGAGCCGCTTTCCTATTAATGCATTAACTGCATACACGCAAAATTATTTACGCTTTTGAAACGACTTTTTGCCTAATGTGCCCAAAATTGCACAGGACGCACCCAATGCAGCAGCTAACATACCCAAAGAACTGACATCGCCCGTTTTGGGAAGAACATGTTGAGGCGTATTTTTGCTAGGTTGCGCCTGCGGCGCAGGTTGAAGATTTGAGCTGGGCGCAGGAGTGGGCGCTGGCGTTGGCACGGGTACAGGCACTGGTGTTGGGACAGGTGTTGGGGCTGGCGCTGGCGGTACAGGTACTGGTACTGATTTTTTATTAACGATTACGGTAGCTGTTTTTGAAACACGTGCCTTACCGTTATCAGTTACCTGAAACACAATCTTATAACTGCCAGGCTTAGTATTGGTAAATCCACCTTGATCGGCAATGAGTACCTTATCTTTAAGATCACCATCTTCTGGATCGGTTGCAGAGACCACAAGACTTTTCAGATCAAGAGGGTCTCCCTCGGTAATGGTTTTATCCTGCACGATAAGCGACGGAGCAGCATTAAGCTTTACCCAAGGCATTGGTTTTTTATTAACTGTTACGGTAGCTGTTTTTGAAACGCATGCCTTACCGTTATCAGTTACCTGAAACACAATCTTATAACTGCCAGGCTTAGTA
>CAMXVQ010000010.1 GCA_947252455.1 uncultured Atopobium sp.
ATTCAAATTTTTTTTGAAATAACGCTCAATACCACAAATCATGCAAAACATCTAAGGCGTCTTAATTTCAGACTTAAGCCGAACACTAAGTAAAACACAGGTATCGGTTAGCTCCAAAAGTTATGAGAACTTCCAGAAATCCTAAAATTGCACTGAGAAAATGTAAAACGTTTTATTACTAAATCAAACAATTTAGATAAATTGATAAAAAACGTGCTACTAACTCGTGTAACCTCAAGTGTTCTACTTACTTGTATAATCAACCCTAGTATGTTAAGCGTGTATTAGGCTTTAGGAAAGTGATAGGTTGTGTTTGCAGGAATACTGCGGTTGATCCACGCATTTGCTGCAATTACGCTTCCACTACCGATTGTAGTTTGTCCACCTAAAATGGTAGCGTTCGCGTAAATTACTACGTTATCACCAATATTCGGGTGTCGTTTTCCACCTTTTACAGGATTTCCCTGTTCGTCCAACGAAAAGCTTTTTGCACCAAGCGTGACACCTTGGTAAATCTTCACGTGTTCGCCTATTACGGTTGTTTCTCCGATAACAATGCCAGTTCCATGATCAATGCAAAAATATGCGCCAATTGTTGCTCCTGGATGAATATCAATACCTGTTTTTTGATGAGCGTATTCGCTCATAAGCCTAGGTATGAGCGGCACGTTAAGCTCGTAGAGTGTGTGAGCCGTGCGATGAATAAACAAAGCGTAAAAACCAGGGTACGCAAGTGCGACTTCTATTTTGCTTGTGCAAGCTGGATCTCCTTCATACATAGATATAATATCCGTAAGAAGAAATTTTTTAATATTTGGAAGTTGCTGCAGATACCTGTTGCAAGTTTCATGAATTTTCTCTTTGTCAGTTGTATAGATTGTAAGCTCGTGCGACAAAATTCTTTCCATGTTATATATTGCACTGTTTGTTATAGTATTTAGCGAACTATTTCTTGCGTTATGTGCTTCATGTTTGTTGCTATTAAGCAACGCACTATCATCATTGCACACATGCAACTCAGGAAACAAAGCAACCCAAGTTGCATCTATAAGCGCAATAACATTACGGTAATTAGGTATGAATGTAGCTTGTCTTATGTCAGAATCATGAATTGAGTTGAGTTGATTTGTAAGGTCAAGATACTTATTCATACATTAATCTCCAGTATTTTCTTTTTTATTTTCTCGTTTCAATAATTATGTAGTGTATGCATGTATTAGTTGATCAAAACTCGCGATTTTATAGTAATGTTCCTCAATAAAGTTAGTCTTCAAATAATGCAGTAGACAAGTATCGATCTCCTGAATCTGGCAGTATCGCAGCGATGACTTTGTCCATATTTTCTTCTCTTTTTGCTTCTTCAATCGCTGTCCAAACTGCAGCTCCAGAAGAAATGCCAACAAGAATGCCTTCCTTTTTGCATATAAGCTTGCCGGTTTCGATTGCATCTTCATTGGTTACCTGAGAAATACGATCGTATATATTTTGGTTAAGCACTTCTGGCACAAATCCCGCGCCAATTCCTTGAATCTTGTGAGCTCCAGGTTTGCCGCCTGAAAGAACAGGAGAATCAGCTGGTTCTACTGCAATTATTTCAAGCTGCGGATTTCGCTCCTTTAAATAGGTGCCAGTACCCGTGATTGTGCCTCCAGTTCCAACGCCAGCAATGAGCATATCAACGTTTCCGTCAGTATCCTGCCAAATTTCTGGACCGGTTGTGTTGTAATGCGCGTGCACATTTGCTTGATTGGTAAATTGTCCTGGAGTCCATGTGTTTGGAGTGCTTTCAACGATTTCCTTCGCCTTGGCAATTGCACCTTTCATTCCATCTGCAGCAGGAGTAAGCACCAGCTCAGAACCGTAAGCTTTCATGAGTTTTCGGCGTTCAATAGACATGCTTTCTGGCATCACAATAATACTTTTGTATCCCTTTGTTTGCGCAATCATTGAAAGACCAATACCTGTGTTTCCAGAAGTTGGCTCAACAATTACAGATCCTGGTTTAAGTGTCCCTACGGCTTCTGCTTCTTCAATCATCTGCTTTGCGATGCGGTCTTTTACAGAGCCTGCTGGGTTTAAGTATTCAAGTTTCACGAGGATTTTTGCCGCTAGATTGTATTCTTTTTCGATGTGTGTGAGTTCCAGAAGTGGAGTGCGACCTACGAGTTCTTGGATGGACTTATAGATGGTAGACATAATATTTCCCCTTACGTATTGGTTGTATTTAATTTTTTTTATTTTTAAAAGTAATTTTAGATAATAAAGTGATTACGTATTTGCAGGGTCTAGCGTAAAAGCTTTTAACACAAGCTAAATGTTATCCATGCCTAGTGTCCGCAAACAATACTTCTATTATGAAATGCGCCACAGTATACGTAACATCAACAACATGTCATCATATTGGTATGATACATGCGCGCTCCTTTACCCGCCTAAATTGTAATAGGAAACGACTATAACGAATGGATTTGAGTTTGTCAAACTTACATAGTTGATTCTAAAATGTAGGAGAGCGCCTAAGAAACAGATGAACCAATACAATAAAAGCGCACATCTCATATAAAAAACGTGCGCTTTAGAAACTTACAACTTAATGGAGTCCTCTTTAATAGGGTTCGTTTCTGCAAAATGACATGCACAAAAATGACCCGGTGCAACTTCTTTCAGCTGAGGCATAGGCTCTTTGGCACAGATATCTTTTGCAATAGGACAGCGCGTATGAAAACGGCAACCCGAAGGAGGATTAATTGGGGAAGGAGGATCTCCTGCCAAAATAATGCGCTTACGATTATGCTGAATATCTGGATCAGGAATAGGAACTGCACTCAACAAAGACTGCGTATAGGGATGATTGGGCTCGGCATATAAGCTTTTCCAATCTGAAAATTCCATCATGTTACCTAAATACATAACGGCAATACGATCGGAAATGTGCTGAACAACCGATAAATCGTGCGCAATGAACAAATAGGCAGTTTTGTACTCTTTTTGCAAATCGCTCAACAGGTTGAGAACCTGCGCTTGAATGGAAACATCCAACGCAGAAACAGGCTCGTCACAGATAATAAGCTTTGGCTTTAATGCAAAGGCACGAGCAATACCAACACGCTGGCGTTGACCACCTGAAAACTCATGTGGGTAACGGTTAATATGCTCAGGATTAAGACCCACCACATCCAAAAGTTTACGAACATAATCTATACGTTCTTCGCGATCGGGCATAACGTTGTGAATCACCAAAGGCTCAGAAACAATTTCTCCAATAGTCAAGCGCGGGTTTAAAGATGCATAAGGATCCTGGAATATATACTGCATATTACGACGCATATGCTTTAATTCCTTTTTATTCATCTTAACGATGTCTTTACCCTCAAATTCAACAACACCAGAAGAAGGCTGAATTAAACGCATGATACAACGACCGGTTGTAGACTTACCACAACCACTCTCGCCTACCAGTCCAAAGGTCTCGCCAGGATAAATGTCAAACGAAACATCGTTTACCGCGTGTACATAGCGTTTTTTCATCTTGCCAAACAAAGCACCGCTTGCTACAGGGAATAATTTTGACAAATGCTCAACATGTAAAAGAGGCTTACCAGTAAACTTACGCTCTGAGCTTACGTTAGACTCTATATCAGCTAAGGTTAAAGGCGTTGGGCTTTCTTGAGCGTCACTACCTTGCATGTGCTCTTTCATTACTTTTGGCCTCCCTTCCTAGTTCTTGAGTTTTCGGGCGTATGCGCCAAAATAAACTCGGGGTCATTTGCATAATGACAACGTGAATAATGACCTGTTTCGGTAACAAACAGTTCAGGACGTTTCTGCTTGCATAAATCTGTTGCATACGGACAACGAGGTGCAAACGCACATCCCTTAGGAACATTGACCAACGAAGGTGGATTTCCTTCGATGGGCGTAAGCGGCTTTTTCTCGGTCATAACCGCATCTGGAATAGAACGTGTTAAACCCCAGGTATAAGGATGCATTGGATTGTAGAATATCTCGTCAGCTGTTCCAAACTCAACTGGAGAACCTGCATACATAACCATAATCTTATCGGCAACGTCGGCAACAACACCTAAATCGTGCGTAATCATGATAATAGCGTTACCGTTTTTCTTTTGCATCTTTTGCATAAGCTCAATAATTTGAGCTTGAATGGTTACGTCCAAAGCGGTTGTAGGCTCGTCAGCAATAAGAATATCTGGATCACAAGCAAGAGCCATAGCAATCATAACACGCTGACGCATACCACCTGAAAACTCATGCGGATACTCTTTAACGCGCTGCTCGGGGTTTGGAATGCCTACTAAGCTTAAGAGTTCAATAGAACGTTTAAGCGCGTCCTCTTTTGAATAACCCTTATGTAAGCGTAAACCTTCGCTCAACTGATGACCAATGGTATATACAGGATTTAAAGACGTCATTGGATCTTGGAAAATCATGGCAATATCGTTACCACGAATATGTTCCATCTCTTGCTCACTCATCTTAAGCAATGAATGACCACGATAACGAACATCGCCGCCTTCAATTTTTCCTGGAGGCATATCAATAAGACCCATTATTGTCATAGACGTAACCGATTTACCAGAACCAGATTCACCTACGACACCAAGTGTTTCTCCACGGTCAAGGGTATACGAAACGCCATTAACAGCCTTTACGATACCGTCTTTGGTATGAAAGTACATCTTTAAGTTATCAACTTCCAAAAGGTGTGCACCTTCAGGTACAGGTTGATTCTTAAGATCTACCCACGCACCATCTTTCTTTTTTCTAAAAGCAAACAGCTTTGATACATCAAACATTTTCTTCGACCCCATGGCTTATGCATCCTTCATTTTTACATCAAGCGCATCGCGCAGACCGTCACCTAAAAGCGTGAAGGACAAAACTGTTGTAAGAATTGCAAGACCCGGCATAATCATAAGCCAAGGTTGTGTTGCAAGATAAATCTGACCATCTTGAATCATAATTCCCCAGGAAGGATCGGGAGGAATAACGCCCATACCAAGATAGGAAAGAGCAGACTCGGTAAGAATTGCACCACCGATATTCATCGTAGAGTACACAACGATCGATGCAACAGAATTTGGAAAAATATGACGCATAATAATACGAGCGTCAGATGCACCCATTGAACGGGCGGCATCAACAAAATCGGCTGATTTAACAGAGAGAATAGCCGATCTAAAAACACGCGCAATCGAAGGCCATCCAAGTACACCAATAGCAAGAAATACGTTTTGAATACCTGGCCCTATAACTGCTAACATGGCAATTACAAACAAAATATAGGGAAACGCAAGAAAAATATCGGCCAAGCGCATGATAAGCGTATCCCATATACCACCATAGTAAGCAGAGAATGAACCCATGACCAAACCAATAACAGTGGAAATAAGGGTAGCCAACACACCAACAGAAAGTGAAATGCGTGCACCATAAATAACACGACACAAAACATCACGACCGAGCGTATCGGTACCAAAAGGATGTTCAAGCGATGGTGGAAGCCTTGAACACTGCGCCATCGTGGTAGAATCGATCTCGGTTGGGTTACCCAGTGTTTGAGGTACCCAAAGATCAGCAGTTAAAGCTACTAAAATCATAAATATAATCCAAATTATGGAAGCAATAGCAAGCTTATTGCGGCTTAAACGTCCCCATGCATCGCCCCACATAGTTCTGGTTTTTGGTTTATCAATAGGGTCAGAACCCTCCTTAGGAGCATTTTCTTTTTGTTCCTCAGGAGTTTGAATGCCTATAGGTTTTAATTTTTTTGACTTATCAAACATATTTTTTAAACTCATCATACACACTCCCCTTATTCGCTCTTAGATGAACTGAATCTAATGCGTGGATCCAGGAAGGCATATGAAATATCAACAAGAAGATTGATGACCATAACCACCACAACGATTACGGTTACCGATCCTAAAACGGTAGGCCAGTCACGCTGCGTAATAGCACGATAGGTTTCAAAACCAACGCCAGGCCAGTTAAAAACGGTTTCGGTAAGAATAGCTCCTGCCATCATACCACCGAAATCCAAACCGATATAGGTAACAACAGGTATAAGCGCATTCTTAAGTGCATGATGCCAAATAACGTTTCGACGTGAAAGTCCTTTGGCACGAGCAGTTCTAATATAATCTTGATTAAGAACTTCCAAAAGCTGTGAACGCATAATTCTTGCAACGTATGCGGTTGAAACAGAAGCAAGGGTAACAGCAGGAAGAATATAATACATCCAGTCATCAAAGTTTGAGCCTGGACCACCTACACCAGAGATTGGCAAATAGAAGAATCCGTCAGTAAGATCTTTAAGCACAATACCAAAAAAGAGCTGAAGGAGCATACCAAGCCAGAATGCAGGCATAGCAACCAGTACCGAAGTTGCAAGTGTTACAAACATATCCCAAAACGAATATCGCTTAATTGCCGAAATCATACCAGCACCAATTCCCACAATTGCTTCTAGACAAATTGCAACTATGGAAAGGCTAATAGTATAAGGATATTTAGCAAGAAGAATTTGTGTAACAGGTTGTCCACTACGCTGGAATGAAACGCCCAAATCTCCATGAAGCAGACCGCTCACAAACAAGCCATAGCGTTTCCATAAAGGAGTATCTATGGTATGGCCTTGCTCATCGAATATGGGAGCTCCGTTATCATCTGTCTCGATAAAATGGAAGGTAGCTCTTAAATTAAGCTCTGTTACCGCGTCGAGTTTTTTCTCTCCCGCCATAAGCTTAACAGGATCTCCAGGAACCACGTTTTCCATAACAAACAGGATAAGTGTTACACCTAAAAATACAGGTATAAACTGAAGAAGACGCTTCATTATGTACTTGATCATAAGTACGAATCCCCTTGTTTAGTTTGACAACAAACACATAATTAGCTGCAGGCGCTCTATGAAAACCCTCTACCGCTCATATACGCCCAAATGCATATAAAGCTAATTACATAGACTTTAAAAGTATAGCCTATTAGAAAAGATACATTGAATTTTTAACACAATGTTAAAAGAGAAAACACAAGATACTCGTTTTTTGCACAATTAACCTCAAAATGCAATGCCAATGCAAAGTACCCAGCTTACATCTATGAATCCCATATATTCTTGATATAGCAAGCGGGAGCAGACCATTTTGATGCCAGCTCCCGCACTACATACCTGCTAAGGTACTACATACGTATGACGTTGTAAGGACTTAAGCCTTTACTTCTGCATCGACAAAGTTACCAATGCTTTGAGGATTGTAGAAGAATTGCTGAATCTTTGAAGAACCTACGTGATTGTGTGAGTAGTACAAAATAGGAATCAAAGGACAATCTTCTGCAATTTGAGCATTGATCTCGCGGTATTTAGCCTTACGAGCCTCTTCGTCTTTCTCAAGACGTGCAGCATTAATAGCTTTATCAACATCAGGGTTGTTATATTTACCCATGTTGTTTTCTGCAGTTGAGAAGAAGCAAGGATAAATAAAGTTATCAAGCGTTGGATAGTCGGCAACCCAACCCATACGACCAATTTGGTAATCACCTTTTTGGCAAGCGCTTAAGTAAGCAGCCCACTCAAGAGTCTTTTGCTTAACTTCCAAGCCAATAGCCTTAAGGTCACCTTGAACAGCAGACATAAGATCTTCGTGTCCACCGCCAGAGTTATAGGTAAGGGTAACTTCGGTGCCTTTAAGTCCGTTATCGTCAATAATCTTCTTAGCTGCATCTTTGTCGTACTTGCAGTATTTCCAAGCGCTAAATGGATCGTTGTCCAAAGCAACAGGGATAAAGCTTGTAGCAGGAGTACGAAGACCCTCAAACAAAGTGTCAACAATGTTACGACGGTTAATTGCCATACAAATTGCACGACGAAGGTTAACGTTTTTCATAACTGGATCGTTAAGGTTAAGCAAGAGATAGTAAACACCGAGCGTTGGACCAGTAAGAACTTGTTTATCAGGAGTTACGGTGTCACCATCTGCAGATTGACCGTATTTGTCGATATTCTCTTTAAGACGTCCAGTAGGAACAGCACAAAAGTCCATGTTGCCTGCTTCAAACTCACGATAAGCAGTGTTGGGGTCTTTTTGAATTGAGAATACGATGGAATCAAGGCTAGCTTTCTTGGAACCATAGTAGTTGTCATAACGCTTAAGAACGATCTTTTGACCGCTTTCCCATTTACCATCCATCTGGTAAGGACCATTACCAATAGGAGCAAGCAAGAAGTCATCAGGTGAGTCAACAGCTGCCTGAGGAACAGGTACCAAAGCAATACATGCTGCTACATAGGGGAAGTCGTACATAGGAGCAGAAAGCTTAACCTCAAAGGTGTTCTCATCTGGGCAAGAAAGACCAGAAATAGAATCAGCTTTTCCGCTGTGGAACTCTTCGTAACCAGCAATTGGTGAAAGGTGGAACGAGATTTGAGAAGGAGTTTTCATCTTAGGAGATGCAATACGCTCCCAACCACGTTTAAATGATTGTGAATCAACTTTATCACCGTTGTGGAATGTTGCACCTTGAACAAGATGGAAGGTATAGGTTAAACCATCGTCAGATATATCCCAAGACTCAGCAGCTAAAGGAACAATCTTGTGAGTTTTCCAGTCAAATGTAGTTAAAGGATCGAACAAGTTGTGCTCAACTTGGCTACCTTCTGATTCTTGAGTGTTATACGGGTCAATTGCAACAGGCTCGTTAATGTAGAATTTAAGGGTACCACCCTTACTTCCTCCACTTTTATCACCTGAAGCAGATCCACCTTTTTTTCCGCATCCTGCAAGCGCAGTTAATGCAGCTGCAGCGATACTGCCGCCAATGAAGCTACGACGCCCCATCATAAGCTTCTCATTCGCCATGATGCCTCCAATACTCATAGTCCAAACGTTATACGCACGTTTGAATACACGAACGGGATAACGAACTTTCCTTGCGTATTATTTTGCCCCGTTATGCATACGGATGCAAACTCTTTCTATAAATGTTAACAATTATGAAATACTTGAGGTCAATTTTTTCAATATTCATTGTGTTTTATTGCTTGCATAAGGTTATAAAGCTTGAATAATTTTTCACTCACATATTGTGTATTCAGCCATCTTTTACATAAATACCAGCATATTTATGTATCGCTAAAATTAAAGCAAGCTATGTTGATCATGTACATAAACGACTATTTATACTACTATCGATTTGAGCGGATATAACTATGGAGAAATACATGCAAAAAGATAACTCATTCACAGGTATTCATGCAAAAGTTTTACATGATATACGGATCTATCAATCCCCACGGCTTGCAGATTTTAATGCAAAGCTTGTGCCCAATATAGATCCGCACACTGTTTTGGGAATACGAACACCTCTTTTACGCACATACGCAAACAATGCAGACGAAAAACTTTGCCACGAATTTTTACAGGCTTTACCACATCCATATCTCGAAATGAATATGATACATATGATTATGCTTAATAATGAGATTCATTTTGAAACATGGGCATACGCAATGGACACATTTATCCCCTTTTGCAACAATTGGATGGTCACAGATTGCACTTCCCCAAAGATGCTTAAGAAAAACCCATTGGTTTATGCAAAACAGGCAATAGACTGGCTGCAAAAAGATAATCCATGGGGTAAGCGCGTTGCTCTTGTTTTGCTTATAAAACTTGTTGGTTGCTCTAAGTTGGCACAAAAAGAAAAGTCGGCTAGCTTAGATATCATTGCAAACCTATCCCACGATATACCCTACTATGTGCAAATGAGCGCAGCATGGTATATACAAACGCTTTATAAGAAGGATCCCAGATCTATAACTAACTATCTACAAACAAATACGGATCTTGACACGCGTATTAAAAAGCGAAGCATACAAAAAATCCGAGAAGGAAAACAGATTATCACAGGCAACAATGTGTAATAGTGTTTCAAAAAAAGTTAGAGTAAGAGTCTGAGATACTAAAAGTGCACAAGTAGTGCCTTATAAGATAACTGGCAAGTGTGACATAAACAAAAACGCACGATTACTCGTGCGTATTCATCAATTTGTAACTAGATACTTAACTAAGCTCATAAGCTTAAATGGTACCCAAAGGAAATGTTAAAGCCATTACACAAATGCATAAACCAAAAATAAGCGCCATGATAATGGTGAGACGGTCAAGGTTTTTCTCCCAAACGCCCGAACCAGCAGTTGAATTATACATCGAAGAAGCAATCATGTCGGAAACGCCTGTTCCTTTTCCTGAGTGCATCAAAATAAGAATAACGGTAAAAAAACCAGAAAGTGCAAGCACAACCAGAAGAGCAAAATTAAGTGGACTCACGAATACTCCTTTTCATCGCATACAGCAGACGCACATCATGCGCATGTGTTACGCGAACACACAACAAAACACATGTATGATAGCACAAACTTAAGATATAAGCTAAAGCTAGACAAAATTGGTAGAAAAGATGGAGCACCAAAGGTAAATAGCCAATCGGTTAACTTAAAAAAGACAATCCAAAATGCTCAAAAAAAAGAAGCAGATATCTAGTGATACCTGCTTCCTAAAACGTATTAAAACAGCACTTCTACACAAACGTGCATAAAAGCATCTGTTTACACGCTATTTTGCAGCCTTAACCATAGCGGCAAAAGAATCGGCCTTAAGAGAAGCTCCACCAACTAATGCGCCATCAACATCAGGCTCTTGAAGGAAGCCCTTGATATTTTCAGGCTTTGCAGATCCACCATAAAGAATGCGAATGCCAGAGCTAAGCTCTTCGCCAAAGATCTCTTTAAGGGTAGAACGAATAGCCGAGCAAACCTCTTGTGCATCGGCAGCAGTAGCAGTTTTGCCTGTACCAATAGCCCAAATTGGCTCGTATGCAACAACATATTGCGATGGATCAGTAAGCTTTAAGCCTTTGGTATCTGCTTTAATTTGGTCAACAACAAACTCAACATGTTTACCAGCTTCACGAACCTCAAGGCTTTCACCGCAGCAAGAAATTGGAACAATATGATGAGCAAGCAAAGCTTGAGCCTTCTTGTTTATATCCTCATCGGTTTCTCCAAAATAGCCACGACGCTCGGAGTGTCCAATAATGCAGTAGGTTGCTCCAACACTTGTAAGCATAGAAGGAGCAGTTTCTCCGGTATATGCACCTGATTCTTCCCAATATACATTTTGAGCACCAAGAGCAATTTGAGCCGAGCTTTGTTTAAGAACATCGGCAACGCTTTTAAGGTCAACAGTTGGTGGGCAAACAACAACATCAACCGAACCAGTTCCATCTTGCAATTCATCAACCAAGCCAGATGCAAGTTCTGTAGCTTCGTTGACATTTTTATTCATTTTCCAGTTGCCTGCGATCATTACATTACGCATCTAAAAGCGCCTCCACTCCTGGAAGTGCCTTGCCTTCAACAAGCTCCATAGATGCTCCACCACCAGTAGAGATCCAGCTCATCTTATCTGCAAGGCCAAACTTATTGATAGCTGCAACAGAGTCTCCACCACCAATAATTGAGGTGCAAGAAGAATCTGCAATAGCTTTTGCAACAACTTCGGTACCGTGTGCAAATTGATCCATTTCGAATACGCCCATAGGACCATTCCAAAATACGGTGGCAGCACCAGAAACAGCATCTGCATAGAGTTTCTCGGTCTTAGGACCAATATCCATGCCCATACGGTCACTAGGAATAGCATTAGAAGCAACAGCTTCACCTACAGCGTCTTCACCAAAGTGATCAGTAACAATGTTGTCAACAGGAAGCAAAATCTTAACGCCTTTTTCTTGTGCTTTCTTGAGCATTTCACCTGCACGCTCAACCCAATCGGGCTCTTGAAGCGACGTACCAACTTGGTAACCTTGAGCAAGGAAGAATGTATAAGCCATGCCACCGCCGATAATAAGCGTGTCACATGAATCAATTAAGTGGTCAAGAACGCCAATTTTGCTTGAAACTTTAGAACCACCAACAATAGCAACAAACGGACGCTTAGGCTCAGAGAAAATAGAAGTAAGCGTATCAACTTCTTTTTCGAGCAAAAAGCCTGCAACAGCAGGAATGTATGCAGCAGGTCCTACGACAGATCCTTGTGCACGATGTGCGGTACCAAAGGCATCGAGTACAAAAATGTCACCATATGATGCAAGCTTCTTTGCAACTTCGGGGTCATTTTTCTTTTCGGCCTTTAAGAAGCGAACGTTCTCAAGCAACAAAATGTCACCTGGTTTTACTGACTCAACAGCAGCTTTGGCCTCTTCACCATAGGTATCAGCAACAAATGATACTTTATAGCCGCTCAATTCCTGAAGTTTTTTAGCAACAGGAGCCAAAGAAAGAGCTTCTTCGTAACCAGTACCCGAAGGACGACCTAAGTGGCTCATAAGTACAATGCCTGCACCATGCTCTTTAAGGTACTTAATGGTAGGAATAGCTTTTTGAATACGGGTAATATCGCCTACGACACCGTCTTTTACCGGAACGTTAAAGTCAACACGCATAAGAACGCGTTTACCATTAACGTCTATGTCGCGAACGGTCTTTTTTGTAAAGGCCATAGTAAGACTCCTTTTAACTTTTAGACGCACCGTTGGTGTACGAATGTACGTCTGATGTGTACGGATACACAATTTCAATAAAAAGGCACGGTCGCGGCTATGTTTAGCTGCTACCGCGCCTTGTGGCTTCGCAAACTAGTAAAGCTGATTAAGCAACAAATTTCTCGAAGTACTTAATAGTACGTACCATTTGTGAAGTGTAAGAGTTCTCGTTGTCGTACCAAGAAACAACCTCTACCTGATAAAGACCATTGCCAAGATCTTGAACCATGGTTTGAGTTGCATCAAACAAAGAGCCATAAGTCATGCCGATAATGTCGGAAGAAACGATAGGATCTTCATTGTAACCAAAGGTCTCAGGATCGCTTGCAGCCTTCATAGCAGCGTTGATAGAGTCAACAGTGATCTCTTTGTCGCTCTTAACTACTGCAAAGAGAAGTGTAGTTGAACCAGTTGGTACAGGAACACGCTGAGCAGAACCGATGAGTTTACCGTTAAGCTCAGGAATTACCAAACCAATTGCCTTAGCAGCACCAGTTGAGTTAGGAACAATGTTGATAGCTGCTGCACGAGCACGACGGAGATCGCCTTTACGGTGAGGACCATCCAAAACCATTTGGTCGCCAGTAAATGCGTGAATGGTGCTCATGATACCGCTTTGGATTGGAGCATAGTCATTAAGTGCTTTAGCCATAGGAGCAAGGCAGTTAGTGGTGCAAGAAGCAGCAGAAATGATGTTGTCGTCCTTGGTAAGGATTTCATGGTTTACATTGTAAACAATGGTAGGAAGATCTTTACCAGCAGGAGCAGAAATAACAACCTTCTTAGCACCTGCATCAATGTGAGCCTGAGCTTTAGCCTTTGAAGTGTAAAAACCAGTGCACTCAAGTACAACGTCTACATTAAGCTCGCCCCAAGGAAGATTGTGAGCATCTGCTTCTTTGTAAATCTTAATGGTCTTACCATCGACAGTAATAGAGTCTTCACCAGCAACAACAGAGTGATTGCGTGCGTAGTTGCCTTGTGAAGAGTCATACTTGAGGAGGTTAGCGAGCATCTTTGGATCGGTTAAATCGTTAATTGCAACGATTTCTGAACCTTCGTGACCGAACATTTGACGGAAGGCCAAACGACCAATACGACCAAAGCCGTTGATAGCAACCTTAACTGCCATGCTTTCTCCTTTCGCAAGGTTTGCAGGAAGCCTATCTTCCTTCACGAACCTTTTGCATTAATACACGACTAAATAAAACATATATAGTGTAGCTAAACATGTAGCTAAAAAAGTGGCAAAGCACCTTCAAGACATAAACAATGAATTTTTAACCAAGTTGAATATGAATTGATATACAATTTTGTAAACGGTTGAAAAGTTCATGTGAACGTCTTCACAACATGTAGTTTACAACGTTTTGTCATCATTTGGAAACAAAAATCAAAAGTTTTTTATTTAGCACAAATCTTATACGTACTCACTTATATTTTCTTGCTATTCAGATATCTATCTGTGTAATAAATAGGGCGCTCAACTGCCAAAATGTTGATTAATGGAGAGTTTGTACAAAAAAAAGAGGCTGAGTAAAACCAGCCTCTTTTTAAACATTCAAAAGTTGCTATGGAGCAACGATGTATAAACGAGCTTAAAGTCTAAGCTTCGGTGGAAGCTTGTGAGTCAGCATCTTCTGCAGGTGCTTCATCAGCAGGTGCAGCATCGTTTGCTTCTTCGCCTTCGTCTACACCAAGGGTTTCTGCAGCTGCTTTAATAGACAAAGAAATACGACGACGCTCAAGGTCAATTTCCATAACCTTAACTTGTACAACATCGCCAACTTTGCAAACCTGAGCAGGAGCATCTACATGAGCCTTTGCCATCTCTGAAATGTGAACCAAGCCCTCTACCCCATTACCAAGGTCTACAAATGCACCAAAGGTAACAAGTTTAGTTACGGTACCTTCAACGATTGCGCCAATTGGGTACTTCTTAACAAGAACACGCCATGGATCCTCGGTGGTTTGCTTAAGACCCAAAGAAATGCGCTCACGGTTAAGATCGATATCCAAAACCTGAACTTCTACTTCTTGACCAACTTTTACAACCTCTGCTGGGTGGTTAACGTGGTTCCAAGAAAGCTCTGAGATGTGGATAAGACCGTCGATACCGCCAAGGTCTACAAATGCACCAAATTCAACAATAGAAGAAACGGTACCTTTAAGTTTCATACCAGGTTTAAGCTTGGTAAGAATCTCAGAACGCTCGGCTTTGCGTGCAGCTTCCAATACAACACGACGAGAAAGAACAACGTTATTACGGTTGCGATCCATCTCGATAACACGAGCCTCAATGCGAGTTCCCATGTAAGCGCTTAGATCTTTAACACGGCGAAGGTCTACAAGAGAAGCAGGCAAGAATCCGCGAAGACCGATATCAAGGATAAGACCACCCTTAACAACCTCGATAACTTCACCTTCAACATTAACGCCAGCTTTAAACTTCTCTTCAACAGCATTCCAAGCACGCTCGTACTCGGCACGTTTCTTAGAAAGAATAAGACGACCTTCTTTGTCTTCTTTTTGAAGAACCAAAGCCTCGATGGTGTCGCCCATATGTACAAGCTCTTCTGGGCTTGCATCTTTACGAATAGACAACTCACGGGCTGGAATTACGCCTTCGGACTTAAAGCCGATGTCCAACAATACCTCATCGTGCTCAATTTTAACAACGGTACCTGTTACCAGGTCTCCTTCATCAAAATCGGTGATGGTTCCATCGATAAGGCTATTAAGCTCATCATCGGAAACATCATCTAATGAGAAAATAGACGAGTTTTGAATCTCACTCAAAGGTGGACCCCTTTCAAATACGGGGCCCCGGTACATGGTTGGTGCTTTAATCACAAGGCGTGGTAAAGCTTGTTTACAAACAAATGCAAACGTACATGCTCTCGGGGGCCAACAGATATAAGTGCAAAGCTGCTACGCACACGCATGTATGCACGAAACAACATATGCATTAAACAGAATATCTTATTAGGTATGGTGATTTCAAGATTTTTTTGTAAAAAATAGCAATTTCATTTCAATATCAAAAACTCAGCCTACCTAGTTTAGCATTTCTTAAAAATATGCCCGCCTCAAGCGAGACGGGCATATCAAACCTTGATACAAACAAGATGTTGTAAACGGTTTAAGAATCTACACAACCATTAACGCAATACCATTAATGCAACACTTAAGATAATCAAGTTGCTAATAACAATAGCTATAACAACTCGAACTACAAACTTAAGCCAAGTTCCGTACTCAATACGGGAGAGTGCCAAACCACCCATAATTGCACCATTGGTAGGAGTAAACAGATTTACAACACCAGAAGCGGATGCAAAGATCATAACCATAACCGCAGGGTTAAAGCCAAGGTTTTGAGCAAGAGGTCCCATAATTGGCATAGAAACCGTTGCCATACCAGACGTTGATGGAATAAGGAATGACAGTACAAAGTACAGGAAATATGCACCTACCGAGAAGACAACACCTGACGTACCAGAAAGTGCCTCGGATGACGAGTTAAGAATCCAGTCTGCCAAACCAGTTGAGCTCATAAGAACAGAAACAGCACGAGAAACTGCAATAATCATAGCAACGCTTATGATCTCGCCAGATCCGCGCATGAAGGAATCAACAATTTCGTGCTCGGATAAACCGCCAACAACACCAATAACAATGGCCATAAGAAGGAACCAGGTAGTTGATTCAGGGAAGTACCATTGCCCCAGTGGGACACCAGTTAGCAAGGAAGACCAACCAGCATTATCAACTACTTCTTTTTTAACACTAAAGTTTGCATTGCCTTCGATTTTAAGTTCACCAAGCTCTTTTTCTTTAAAAGTCTTAGTAAGGTCTGCAGGAGCCACTTGTGTTACTTCATCGTGAGAAGCTGCATCACATTCAAAGAAGTCAACGCCAAGCTTTGTCCAAGGAATGAAAGAGATGATCATGATAACAAAGGTAATAGCAAATATCCACAAAGAAATTCTTTGTCTTGTGGTCAGTGCAACATCTTTATTAGTTTCCTCTTCTTCAGTTCTGTATACTTCATCGGCAGCCTTAACTTCGTCAAGACTCATCAAGGTGCGACTTGGATCTGCTTTAACGCTTTTTGCATACTGCATCGTAAAGAAAACGGCAATAGCATAGGAAACAACAAGTAAAACAGCACCAAGACCAATAATAACGCCTTGGTCTACTGTAATGCCTTTATCGACCAAAGCCGATGCAGCAACACCAGTACAAAATGGGTTAACAGTTGATCCCAAGCAACCAACACCAGCACCAAGAAGCACGATCATAGCACCTGTAAGTGAATCATAGCCTGCAGCCATCATAGTTGCAGAAAGAAGTGCATAGAATCCAACCGTCTCTTCGCACATGCCATAGGTAGATCCGCCAAGAGCAAACAATGCCATAAGGATTGGAATGAGTTTAAGCTCATTACCTTTCATGTTCTTGACCAGTACGGAAATACCAGTGTTAAGAGCATCTGTTTTGTTAACGATGCCTAAAAAGCCACCGATAACCAAAACAAATAAACAAACACCAAGCGCATCTCCAAAGCCTTTAACAGGACTCATGAAGAAGTCACCCACCGTAACAGCTGTGATACCAGGAACAAAGGGAGCTATTGCTACCGATATCAGCGCTACAAGGATGAGGAGAATGAAGATAATGGAGAAGGATGTAAGCATCTCTCTCTTTTTCTTCGGTTGCGTAGTTGTAGAACTCATTTCGCAACTCCTTTCACCACAAACATACATTACATGTTTCGCCATCAACATGCTCAAACTCTGCACGTTGGGCTCTTTGTAAGAATATTGTAGAACATATGAAGAAATTTTGATAGAGTCAATCATGTAATTCGGTTAACGTTATGCATTAAAGCGTTAACGGTATTGAATATCATTATTTAGAGCTTTATAAACCAGTCTGGAATGCTACAGATACGCACGCGCAGAAACAAGCCACATAAATTCTTGTATTACCTTGTGTTTTATTAAATATCAATACGATAGATTTTTTTATTTATAAGATTCTATATAAAAGATGCCTTTTAGATTCTTACGTATAAGCCAGCATTTTTATGCAATATAGTTATTATTTTATTCATAAATTAGAAAAAATACGTATTAAGCACTGTATACATGAATAATAAATAAAACGCACTATTCTATGTATATGTTTGGTTATAAAAAACCTGCATCTTAGGTACAACCTAAGATGCAGGTGAATACTAACTATACGTGCTGACTTTCACGCAAAATCTTATAAGGAGCAAACAGCTTAAAAATTAAACCTTCTATTTAAGCGTTGCGTACATAACAGCCTTAATGGTGTGCATACGATTTTCTGCTTCGTCAAATACCTTAGACTGTTTAGACTCAAAGACCTCGTCGGCAACTTCCATCTCGGTAACGCCAAATTTCTCGGCAATATCTTTACCAATGGTGGTGTTTGTGTCGTGGAAAGAAGGCAGGCAGTGCATAAAGATAACATCGTCGTGTGCATTTGCCATAACTTCTTTGGTAACACGATAAGGCTCCAAAAGTTTAATGCGCTCTGCCCAAATGTTATCAGGCTCGCCCATAGATACCCAAATGTCGGTGTAGATAACATCGGCATTTTTGGTTCCTTCGTGAACGTCTTCGGTAAGCGTAATGGTTGAACCATGTTCAGCAGCCAGCTTTTTGCAGGTTTCTACAAGCTCAGGATGTGGCATTTGTTCGCGCGGACCGCAAGCAGTAAAGTTAAGACCAAGCTTTGCACAAGCAACCATAAGCGAATTGCCTACATTGTTACCAGCATCGCCCATAAAGGTAAAGTTAAGACCTTTTAAGCGACCAAAGTTCTCTTGAATAGTAAGCATATCAGCAATCATTTGAGTTGGGTGGAACTCAGTAGTAAGTCCATTCCAAACAGGAACGCCAGCATTTTTTGCTAAACACTCAACCTTTTCTTGCTCAAAACCACGATACTCAATACCATCATACATACGACCTAAAACGCGCGCGGTATCTTCGATAGACTCTTTTTTACCCATCTGCGAAGATCCTGGCTCAAGGTACGTAACGCCCATACCTAAGTCCATACCGCCTACCTCAAACGAGCAGCGCGTACGAGTTGAAGTTTTCTCAAATAGAAGAACAATGTTTTTGCCTTCAAGATAACGATGCGGTACACCTGCCATTTTCATGCGTTTGAATTCGGCACTTAAGTTGATGAGGTATTTAATTTCCTCGGTTGAGAAATCGAGCAATTTCAGAAAGCTTCTACCACTTAAATTAACACCCATGTGTTTTCCTTTCTAAAGGACAGTCATATAAAACCGGAAGTGTTTAACTTCCGGTTTATAATCTGTTACAAATCTTCACGAACAAACGGCATGCTCATACAACGTGGACCTCCGCGACCACGAGAAAGCTCGGCTGATGGTACAACCAAAAGCTCAAGACCAGCTTTATACAGCGCGTCATTTGTTACCGTATTGCGCTGATAGACGCAAATCTTACCAGGCGCAACGGTGAGCGTGTTGGAACCATCATTCCACTGTTCACGAGCGGCGGCAACAGGATCACCATTACCACACTGAATCAGCGTAACATGATCAAGACCCAAAGCTTTGCTTAAGATGTGCTCAAGCGTGTCGTTCATTTCTTCGATCTTAACTTCTCCAGGTACTGAACCTGCAGTCAGCTTAAATACCTGCAAAGTGCCCAAAATACCAGGATGAATGGTGAACTTATCAACATCAATTTGCGTAAAGACTGTATCAAGATGCATGAACGCACGAGATACCGGAATATTAAACGCATAAATTGTATCGATTTCGCACTCATCAGACTTATCCCAGAACATATGCTGTGCTAAGCAGTCAATAGCAGAAGCTTGGGTACGCTGTGAAATACCAATGGCAATGGTATGCGCATTGAGGTTGAGTACGTCTCCACCTTCTGTATGATAAGCTGCATCGCGACGATACCATAAAGGAGCATCATTATAATCGGGATGGTCGCGGAAAATATATTTACCAAAGAGCGTTTCGCGATTGCGTGTAACCGAGAACATACGATTAAGATTAACGCCTTTGCCAACAATGGCAAATGGGTCACGAGTAAAGTATGTATTAGGCATGGGGTCAATTAACAAATCGGAATCGGAACCTTGGTTCATATTTACCATGTCTACCAAAAGATTATTGGAACGATCAGGTAAATCGATCTCGTTCTTGCGGATTCCTGCGATACATTTTTCTACAAATGTTTGCGTATCTTTAATTGAATCCATAAATTCTTTAACGGCAGCACGCGTATGAGTTCCATGAAGACCTGATTCATCAAGCCACTGATTGGTAAATTCCTCACGCGAACCGGCTGCATCAAGAGCCTCAGCAACCAGTTTCTCAAGATACAAAACTTCTACACCCTGCTCGCGTAAAATTTCGGCAAAACGATCGTGTTCTGCTTGAGCAACATCGAGAAATGGCACATCGTCAAATAAAAGGCGTCCTAAATCATCTGGCGGAAGATTAAGAAGCTCTTCGCCTGGGCGATGAAGCAAAACCTTTTTAAGAGTACCAATCTCGCTGTGGACGTATAGCCCGTTAGCCATGATGCCTCCTGTAATCCGATTTGAGACTAAAGCCATGCTATAAAAAAAGACCTTAGCACTCCAACATCAATAAGAGCACACAAAATGTGTACCTATTGAGAGTATATCCAATAATTAAAGTATGGACCATCTTATGGCAGAAGTCTCGGTTAACGGTATAAGTTTTTATCTAAGTGGCTCAATTATTCATTAATAATATATTTACCTGCGCATATTCAAAAATATCCTGTATAAACCATGAGGTAGTTTTTTATCTCACGATATACTTAAAATCGAACGTAAGCAAAGTATGTTTGCTTTTTTATTCGATATTAATTGTTTTTTATTCATTTTATAGCTCATACGTACAATACAAATATCCAATATGAAATATGTATGAACACGCATCAGATGCTCAAAATAGAGGATTTACTATGTGATACATACTAAAAAACAACAAGTAAGGATACACTAAAAGGAAGTATTAAAATACATATATATACATCAACGATCCCTTATTAAAGGAGTTAACGTTTATGGTGCAAAACAACAAGAACAAGCGTCAAAAGCTTATTCTGTATCTCATTATAGGGTTGGTAGCTGCTTTTATTGCGCGCTCACTACTTATGCCAACACTAGGAGATACCCGTGTCGAGCAGGTAAGCTATAGTGAGTTTCTGCAAAAAGTTGAACGAGGCGAAGTAAAGAAAGTCCAACTTGATACAGGAACAAAGTCTATGCGTTTCACAACCAGTGATGGTGCAGGTGAAAAAGCATACGAAACAACGCAATTCCCCAACGATTCGAGCTTGGTTAAACGTATGGAAGCCCAAGGTGTTGATTTTTCGGCCAAAATACCTGACACCAGCAAGGACATGTGGATTTGGTTACTCATCAATTTGTCACCGTTTATCATTATTTTTGGTGGCGGCTGGCTTATCAATCGTCGTATTAAAAAGCAGATGGGCGAAGATAATCCTTCTATGAACTTTGGAGGAGGTTTTGGCGGTTTTGGACCTTTTGGTGGTGGATTTGGAAAATCAAATGCCAAAGAAGTAAAAGGCCAAGAAACTGGCGTTACCTTTAAAGATGTTGCCGGTCAAGATGAGGCAAAAGATTCGCTGCGTGAAATTGTAAGCTTTTTGGATAATCCTAAAAAATATGCAGCTATTGGCGCACGTTGCCCTAAAGGCGCTTTGCTTGTAGGACCTCCAGGTACAGGAAAGACGCTTCTAGCGCGCGCTGTTGCAGGTGAAGCTAAAGTGCCGTTTTTCCAAATATCGGGTTCTGAGTTTGTTGAAATGTTTGTAGGTAGAGGTGCGGCAAAAGTTCGCGACCTCTTTAAACAGGCAAAAGAGAAAGCTCCTTGTATTATCTTTATCGATGAGCTTGATACCGTTGGCAAAAAGCGTGGCGTGAGCGTTAACAGCAATGATGAGCGCGAGCAAACGCTTAACCAACTCCTTGCCGAGATGGATGGTTTTGATAACCATAAAGGCATTGTCGTACTTGCAGCAACCAATCGTCCCGAAACACTTGATTTGGCTTTGTTGCGTCCTGGTCGTTTTGACCGTCGCATTCCTGTAGAACTCCCCGATTTAACAGGACGCGAAGCAATACTTAAGCTTCATGCAAGCGACGTTAAGATGGAGCAAGGAATCGACTTCGCTCAGGTTGCTCGACAAACGCCAGGTACCTCGGGTGCAGATCTCGCTAACATGATAAATGAGGCGGCTTTGCGCGCTGTTCGTATGGGTCGCAGTCGTGTAAGCCAAAGTGATATTGAAGAATCAGTAGACGTAGTTGTTGCAGGCGAAAAGAAAAAAACAGCCGTGCTTTCCGAACACGAACGCAAAGTTGTTTCTTATCACGAAACAGGACACGCCATTGTTGCGGCAGTTCAAAATGGACGCTCCCCTGTTTCAAAAATTACGATTATTCCTCGTACCTCAGGTGCGCTTGGTTTTACCATGCAAGCCGAAGAAGATCAGCGCTACCTAACAACCAAAGAGGAATACAAGCAGCGTTTGGCGGTATTATGCGGTGGCCGTGCTGCTGAAGAGCTTATATTTGGCCATATGTCATCAGGTGCAGCGGACGACATTGAAAAAGCTACTAAAATTGCGCGCGCGATGGTAACTCAGCTGGGTATGTCATCGCAATTTGGCATGGTTGCCCTTGGTCAAACTCGTAATAAGTACTTAGGTGGAGGATCTGAGCTCACCTGCTCTGAAGGAACAGCACAACAAATTGATAAAGAAATTCAAGATCTTATCCGTGAAGCTCATGAAACGGCGCTAAAAACTCTTGAAGCATATAAATTTAAGTTGCATGAAATTGCAAGATATTTACAACTTAAAGAAACAATTACGGGTGACGAGTTTATGCAGATGCTTAATCGAAAAGATGGTTTTGCTCCAAGCACAAACACAGATACCCAGTAGTTTTTTGTGGTAAGAAGAATCTTGTACTTAAGAATCTATTTGACTCCCCCACGTGCTTTGAACACGTGGGGGATTTATTATGCATAAGATTTGTAAAACATGAGACACGGTATGCAAGTTAGAAATATGCTATATGCCTGAAATTTGCGGTGATCAAAACTACGGCAGGTCAAACAGGTTAAACGCATACTTGGCACTGAAGCATCCATAAAGGTTAATAAAAAACGACCGAAAACTTCGGCCGTTAGAAATCACGTGGTCGGGTGGACTGGATTCGAACCAGCGACCCCTTGACCCCCAGTCAAGTGCGCTACCAAACTGCGCCACCACCCGAAATATACAAAACTACGTTTTGCGCCTACTTATAGTAACACGTTTATAAATAATTCATCTTGAACTTTACAGCTTCCACAATTTTTCACAAGTACACAACAAAGCACCCACGCTAAAAATTATGCTCATCTTCCAAGAGAGTTATTTATCGCCCGATAAACTATGCATTATCAAACTGTGAGGCAAACAGTTGCGCATACTCACCATGTTTTGCAAGTAACTCGGTATGCGTTCCCTGCTCGACCATACACCCTTTGTCCATAACAATTATATGGTCAGCATCCTTAATTGTGGAAAGCCGATGCGCTACCACAATACAAGAGCGCCTCTCCATCAGCTTTTGTAAAGCCTGCGTTACTTGAGCTTCGCTACGCGTGTCAAGCGAGCTTGTAGGCTCATCCAAAAGCAAGACCTCGGGATTAAACACCAGCGCACGAGCAATACAAATGAGCTGAATTTGTCCTTTTGAAAGTCGCGTATCGTTTTGAGAAAGATGCGTGTCATAACCTTGTGGCAACTGTGAGATAAAATCATGCGCTCCCACTTTAATTGCTACCGAACGAATATATTCAGGCGTGGCGTTTGAACTTCCATAGGCAATATTTTCGTATACACTTGCATTTATAAGGCTTACATCTTGCAAAACCATGCCAAAATGTTTGCGAACCTCTTGTGCACTCAGTTGACTATATGCCACTTCCCTAAAATAGATCTCACCCGATCCAAGCGGATACAGGCGCATAAGCAGATGAAGCAAAGTTGATTTACCACAGCCTGTATGACCTACTAAAGCCAATGTTTGATGGGGATATACCTCAAACGAAAGATCGTGGATAACATTATGCGTTCCATCGTAAGAAAAAGAAATGTTTGAAACTTTCAAAAGCGGTGCACGAGATGCACTTACATATGTAGGCGTATTGCATATGCGCTGTGTGCAGCTGACATCGTGAGAGTTGCAAGGGTCACATGCATTGGACACATCACCTGTAGCACGTACAGACGCAGTGTTTGTAACTGCGCGCGGTGCAGAGCTACCATCAAAGACTTCATCTGAATTGTTCTCATAAGTTTTTGCAAACATAAGAAGCTGAACAATTCTAATCATTGAGGTATAGGCCGTTTGAATTTGTGTAGATAATCCTGATAGTTCGTTAATTGGCTTAGTAAGTTGTTGCGTATACACCAATAAGCTCACCAACGCACCAACGCTTAAGTGCCCAAACTGTTGCGTTACCACGCAAAATGAGCCCAATGTTACCACAAATGCATATAAAAGATTTTGAATAAGGCGCGTGGTAGGATTTGCTAACGAACTCAAAAACTGAGCGCGCTTTGCTTGTACTTCAACCTTATGATTAAGCGCGCAAAACTGTTGAGAGCGCGCTCGAAAAGCGCATGTGGTTCGTAACAATTTTTGCATACGTGCACTTTCGTGAATGAACTGCATCATGTTTTCTTGCGCGCGCAGTTGTGCCTCAAAATAGGACTGTCCACGAGAGGCAATATAGGAATTGATAAACATAAAACAAGGCAGCAAAACAATAATGATAAGAGCCATCTGCCAACACAGAAGGCACATGCACACAAACGAACCCACAATAATGATAAGCCCTCGTACGCTTTGATTGAGTGCAAGAATAAGACCATCGGATATTTGGTCACAATCCATGATAAGACGATTGTGAATATCGCTCACCACATCTTTAGTAATATAGGTAAGCGGTATATGTTGAATGAGCGCAAAACATCTACTTCTGAGAGCACGAATACTTTGCACGCAGGCATGGGTAAAACGCACAACGCCTGTCCATTCAAACAGAGCGCTTGCCATAATTGAGACAAGCAGAAGGAGCAAATACGTTGATAGAGACGGCATGCCCGGCGTAAAAAGTGCATCAACCGATAAACCAATACAAAGCGGAATGCTAAAAGAACAACATGAAGCCAGCATACACAATACGATGCTTTGTATAAATGAAGCTGTCATAGGCTTAAAAAACGGCAAAAGAAAATGCACAAGTTCTGAGCGCGTGGGCGCAACAGCATGAAAAACAAGCGCATCCGTCTTAGATTCTGCAGTACTCGAGCCAGATGCCTGCGAATTTTGTGTATTAGAAACTATAGTTTGTGCCGAACCAGCTGCAACATAAGGATTTTTCATCGCATCCAATTCCTTTTTTAATGTTTGCTCATTTTATTGCGTACTTTACCTGTATAACCTGCATCTACTATCACAACACGTCATTCTCGCGTATACGCATGTTGTGTTTCATAGAGCTCCTGATACACCTTACATGACTGTAAAAGCTCTGTATGCGTACCCACGCCAACTAGGCGTCCTTTATCCAAAACTAACGTCATATCTGCGCATTTCACATGACTTATCTGCTGAGATACAAGCACAACGCAGCTCTGCTTGGCTCGGTTAAGAAGATTTTGCGCAACCTTTTGCTCGGTAAGTGCGTCAAGCGCCGATAAACTATCATCTAATAAAATATGTGACGCGTGCGAAGCAAATGCCCGAGCAAGTGCTAAACGCTGCTTTTGACCACCTGACATTTGAGCCGAGCCGTGAGTAACAAAGGTATCAACTCCGCTGTCAAGGCTGTGAACAAAATCAAACGCGCACGCCTGCTTAAGTGCATCGTTTATATCTGCATCAGTTAACGTATCATTGCCAAGAGATATAAAATCACGAATTGAAGTTTGTAACAGCGCCGTTGTTTGAGGAACATAACATATGTTTTGAGAACATACGTTAGAGTCAAGCTGTGAAAGATTGTATCCGTCAAAACGAATCACACCTTTTTGAGGAGCATACAGCTGAGCTAAAAGTGCTAAAAGCGTTGACTTTCCCGATCCAACCGATCCAACAACACCAATAAAGCCACGTGCAGGGATTGTGCAGGTAATATCGGTAAGAGCAAAACCTTCCTCGGCTGTTGATGCTCTATCTTGGGACACCCCACACAAACACGCGTCCTTGGAAGCATTACCTGTAACTTGGGTACTTGTGCAACTACAAGGATTATAGGTAAAGCTCACATGATCTAGAACGTATTGAGCATTCGTTGATATAGAAGCATCTACCAAAGCATCAGCAGCAAGGGTATGATCTGCTGACGCTGAATCCTTGCAGGTACAGATTTCCATAACACGTGCAGAGGCAGCGGAAGCTTTGGTAAATACCAACATAAGGTTTGAAATATAGACAATTGCCAAAAGTGTTTGCGTCATATAGTTTATCAAAGCAACTAACATACCTTGAGAAATGTTGAACATCGAAAAAAGTTCATATCCGCGCAGCGATGCCACAAACATAAGCATCATAATGCCCATATTCATAATTCCAAACGTTGCTGGAGACAAAAGCGCAGAAATGCGGCTTGTTGATTCAAGAAGCTGTATATAGTGTTGATGGTCGTCTTCAAAACGCTGCATTTCTATCTTTTGTGTACGATACGCTCTTACAAGTTCAACAAGTTCCAAATTTTGCAATACATGATCGCTTAAGGTATCAAGTGTACGCTGTAAAAGCGTAAACATACGTGAGAGCCTTTGAATTGCCCACGCAAAAACAAGTGCCACGAGTGGAATACAAATACAAAAAATCAATCCGTAACGCCAGTTCAAAATCAGTGCAGAAACAATTGATGCAATTGCTAACAAAGGACAGCGAATAAGTTGCCTAATAGCAAGTGCAATCATAAGCTGTATTTGATTAACATCAGTAATTGAGCGATTCACCAGCGTTGAGGTAGAAAATTTATGCAGGGATAAAAGCGGCAGGGTTGAAATTTTTGAAAAAAGTTCACGGCGCACATCACAAGCAACATTAACAGAAACCTGTGCAGCAACTGATTGACAAATAAGTGTTGCGCCATAACTAATAACAGCTGCGGCTACCAACCATGCACCGTAGTACATACAAACCGTAAAACTATGGTGCATGATGCCTTCGTCAATCAGGCGCATAACAAAATATGGCGTTATGACCTCAAAAATAACTTCTACTGCTTTTCCTGCCATACCACATAATGCTTGCAATCTATATGGCATTACAAAGCGTTTTAGCATGTCAAGCATACCTACTCCAAACAAACGTCGAGCATGTATCTCATCAAAAGACATGCTCTAAAGTGATTCAAGTTTTTCAGACAGCGTAAGCCACTGAGTTTCTAGTTCATCAACTAACCTCTGTGCTTCGCTTAACTGTTTTTGCAATTTTGCAAGTTGTTCATAGTCTGATCCATCACATGCTTGCATAAGTTTTTGAATTCGATCTGGTTCATCTTGTTGCTTGGTAAGCTTTCGTAAGACAGCATCGCATTGTTTTTTAAGTTCATAGCGCGATACACCATCACAAGCTCGTTGTTGTTTTGCAGCACGATCTTTGTTTTTTGATATTGAACCAGGATCAAGTGCACGAGAAGAACTTGCGTCTTTGCCCTGCGAAGCAAGACGCTGCATGTATTCGTCTATGCCACGAGGCATATGAATAAGTTCTCCATTGAGCAAAGCATATATATCGTCACAAACACGTTCCATAAGATGACGATCGTGTGTAACTAAAAGAAGTGTTGCAGCCCACGAATCCAGAACATCCTCAAGCGCAGCAAGCATATCGGTATCTAAGTCATTTCCGGGCTCGTCGAGCACTAAAACATTAGGCTGTTCCAAAAGTGTAATCATAAGAGCTAAACGACGCAATTGTCCGCCCGAAAGATCACACAAACGACTTTTTTGATCAAGATTTCTAAAGCCCAGCCGTTCAAAAAGCTGCATAGGCGTGTAACTTTTACCATCAATATACACGCTTGATTTTGATTGAGCCAACACGTGCTCAACCGTTTGGTTTTCCTTGTGAGCAAAACATGACAAGTGCTGGTCAACTATGCCAAATACAACGGATTTTCCCACTTTTACAACGCCTTGTGAAGGCACTTGCTTAAGCGTCATGATTCGTAAAAGAGAGGATTTACCGCTTCCGTTTTCTCCCACAATGCCAATGCGCTCACCAGGTCCTATAATCCAATCGATCGGTTTAATTACTTGATGAGAGCCATATGCACACGCAACATGCTCAAGTGTTATAACTTGTTTTCCTAAGCGCGTTGCAGCTAGAGCCTTAAGCTCAATAGAATTTCTTAGTGGCGGATCCAACGCAACCATTTCTAAGGCAGCTTCCACCCTAAATTTAGGCTTTGAACTACGAGCCTTTGCACCGTGAGCAAGCCAGTTAAGCTCTTTTCTTAACATATTTTGACGTTTAGTTTCTGCAACTTCTGCAAGCCGTTCACGTTCAACACGTTGTTGAATATAGGCGCTATATCCACCTTCAAATGGGTCAACACAGCCATCGTGGACTTCCCACATGTGGTCGCATACCTCGTCTAAAAACCAACGATCATGCGTAACGATAACCGAGCTTAATCCATGAATACGCTTACGATCTTTGAGATAAGAGGCAAGCCATGCAATGGTTGTCATATCCAGATGGTTGGTAGGCTCATCCAACAGCAACACATCCCATGATCCAAGGAGTACACGCGCCAAATCACAGCGATGACGCTGGCCACCAGAGAGTTTAGATATAGTAGTATCAAATGAAACATCTTGCAGCAAACGATTAATAAGAGAGCGCTTAAGAGGATCTTGCGCCCATTCATATGTTTCAAGAGACTGAAATACAACATCGCGAACAAGATCGGTATCCTTAAATGCATCGCGTTGCGCAAGATAACCAATGGAAGAGGCATTGCGCGTTATAACACATCCACTATCGGGCTCCATACTATGCGCAAGCACCTGCAGAAGTGTTGATTTTCCTCCGCCGTTTTGGCCAACCACGCCTATGGTATCGCCTGCGCTTACTCCAAGCGAAACTTTCGAAAGTAAAACTTTTGCAGAGCGTTCAACACATATTTTATCTGCACTTATAACAACTGACATTGCGTTCCTTTAACTAATGTTTTCGTACCATGAGCCTTGTGTTATGCACTTGTTTGTATATGCAACAAAGACTTTACTTCGTTAAGAATAACGCGGGCAACTTCGGGCAACTCTTGTGTATCGTGACGTATAAGACGATCGGGATATACGATGGTAATTTTGTCGGTTTGTGCACCAAAGGTAGATTCAGCTTTTGATACATCATTAGCAATAATGCACGTACATTGCTTAAACTTTAATTTTTCAGCAGCATTGTGCTCCACATCCTCGGTTTCGGCAGCAAAGCCAATAACAATTTTTTGAGGATACAGACGCGCAACCGTTTGCAAAATATCGGGATTTTCAACAAGACGAAGCGTATATGACTTTGGGTTTTGCGTATGAGTACTGTCAGCACAATCAAGCGACACAGGACTTGAATTTTGCGTATGAGTTATAAACTCACCATGAGGCTTTTTGATTTTTTGCGTAGCAACTGTTTCGGCACGCCAATCCCCTACTGCAGCCGTACAGATTATCACATCAGCACTCTTAGCAGCTTCAAGTGTTGCCTCATACATCTGTTTACCATCTACTACAGAGATAAACGAATGAACAAACGGCCGAGGCAAAACAGAAGGACCGCTAATCAGTACCACACGCGCTTTTTGGGCGCAAGCTGCACGCGCAAGCATATAACCAAGCTTTCCGGTGGCATGATTTGAAATAAAGCGTATAGGATCAAGCGCCTCTCTGGTAGGGCCTGCCGTAATCACCACAGTTTTGCCAGCTAAATCAGAGGAAGCACAACGCGCAATGCACATAACATACCAAGCAAGCTCAACAGGATCAACAAGCTTTCCTGTGGCATTATAGCCACAAGCAAGATGGCCTGAAGCAGGATCAACAACATAATAGCCCCAAGATCTAAGGGTATTAACATGAGCCTGAGTTGAGCGCGCTTGCCACATATGAACATTCATAGCAGGAGCAATTACAACAGGAGTATGAACTGCTAAAAGCGTTGAACTAACCAAATCATCGGCAATTCCTGCAGCTAGTTTTGCCATGATATTCGCCGTTGCTGGAACAACCACACTTACCTCTGCCCAATCAGCAAGCTCGATATGAGCAATCGTGCTGTTGTGAGTAAAAAGCTCGGTGTATACATCGTGTCCAGATATTGCTGCAAATGTTTGTGGACCCACAAATTCGCAAGCTGCTTTTGTCATTGCAACGCGAACA
>CAMXVQ010000011.1 GCA_947252455.1 uncultured Atopobium sp.
GTTTACTTGCAACGTTAGAAAAACCTTTGGATACTAATGAATTTGAAAGTCATGTGGCAGGAATTGTTAATACTAACCCGTGTATAACTAAACTTTTGGGTATAGGTACTGTTGGTGTGAGCTATACACCATCGGCATACGTGAGTGCTGCTGAATTTTCGTCTTTTCTTGCAGGTGATGAATAGCGTCGCTTTTACAGCGCTCTTTTGGCTCCTGTTCAATAAATTATATCTTTCTTCAATTTATTCCATATGGTTTCGTTATGATAAAACCATGCTTGCGCTGAATTTTCGCTATTATGAAAACATGTGTTATGGAAAAGCATCCTTTTAGATCATACACATAAGAGGGAGGTAGTGGTATGTCGAAACGTGTACAAAAAACCAAACAAGACGTTAATCAAACTTCTGAAACCACCGATATTACGCCTGTTGAGCCAAAAACGTTGTCTGACACTGATCTTATGGAACTTCCTCTTAGTGAATCTACCGTTTTTAAAGGTCTTATCTTTGATGTATCCAGAATGCAGGTAAAACTTCCGGATTCATCTGTGGCTCAGCGTGATATTGTTCACCATCCCGGCGCTGTTGCCGTTGTTGCGCTTACCGATACAGGGTCAATTTGTCTGGTAAAACAGTATCGACCTTCGCTCGATAGAATAACTGTTGAAATACCTGCAGGTAAACTTGAGATTGGAGAAGATCCTCTTGTTGCTGCACAAAGGGAACTGCTTGAAGAAACGGGTATAACCGCACAACGCATGGCGCTTCTTACAACCATTGCATCGGCGGTTGGGTTTTCTGATGAATTAGTTCATATTTATATGGCAACGGGCCTTACTCAAGGAACACCTCAACCCGATCAGGGCGAATTTGTGCACACAGAATTTGTTCCTTTAAATGAATTTATCAACACTGTGTTAGACGGTAGAATAGAAGACGCAAAAACAGTTGTCGGTGCGCTTATCTGTGACGCTGTTTCTCATCGTTTGACCTCGCAAAATACCGTTGAATAAGCGGTACGGTTAATTGTAGTACGGAGAGATTTTGTATGGCAAAAAAAAGAGAAATCGCACGTGTTCAGCGTCACGCTCTTAATGCCGAGCGTGCCGAAACTTTGTTTTCCACGGTGGATGAGACGGGTCATACGAATGCTGAGACGGCAAAAAAACAACGCGCTCACAGGCGCCGATTTGGAAATACGGTTGCTGTTGACCCTCTGTCAACTGATGACCCCTCGGGCTCTAATGTTGAACGCATTATTACTATAACTGCGGTTTCTTTTGTAGCAATTTTCTTTGTATTAGTTGTAGCTTCGCAGGTTGCGATAGCTGTTATCAGGCGTAATAGTACGGCAAATCTTGCAACAGAAGTCTCGGTTAAAGCTGTTGGATCGGCTATGAGTGGGGGCGTTGAATGGGGTAACGGATTTACCCAGTTCCCCGAACGTTTCTCTGTTGAAGAGGCGGACGAAAACACGCATCGTATAGAAGTTACAGTTACCGATACCACATCAAAGGATTATCTCGAAGTATTTGCTGGATCTCAAATTCAAGCCGCCGCACTTTCGATTAATGCATTGCTTAACCCTAATATTAATACGGTAATTTATCATGTTCAGGTCTACTTTAATGAAAATAATAAGCTACAGCACTCTAACTTGTTTGGCATACTTCCACCTCAAGGTGCGCCTCGTACGCTTATGACATTTATTTGGACTAAGACAACAACAAATAATGGAGTTAGATTCCATTGCACCATTAAAGGTGTTGACAAAGAAATTGCCGACAAGCTTCGCGCTAATATAACGTCGTCGTTTACACCAAATACTATTATTGGGCAGGTATTGGGTACCTCGGATCAAGACATTGATACCAATTCCAAAGATGATGCATCATCAAGCTCAGCTGAAGATACATCATCCAAGAGCGATACGGCGTCCCCGTCAAGCAATCAAGACGGTAAAGCAGATAAGGATAATACGTCTGCAAAGTCTGATGCTAGCGGCACAAGTGATGACAAATCGCTTACCGATAAGGATGTTCCCGAAGGGTCAAGCGTTGCTATAGATAATTCAAATAGCGTAGGTACCAAAAAATAGTGATTGGAATGGTGAATACGCCTTTTTAAATAGCGAATTGTCTAAAGCGAACCTTTGAGCGTTTATAAGGTCATTTGTGTGACTTCGCCCAGCAGTGATTCAAAGCTTACGCCACGCATTTGCCAATCAGGCTGCATCTGAGTGATGCCAATAGCTTTGCATACAAATTCACCTGCAAATTCAGTAGCTTCTACGATGTTTTTACCATTCATGCAACACGCTAATACGCAACTTGCAAATAAATCTCCTGTACCATGTAGGCTCACTTGAATTTTTGCCTGTGCAATCTTGAGCACGTTACCGTCTTTATCTGCTATAAAATTAATGATCTTTCCGTCTGATGTTTCGATGCCCTTTAAAATAATGTAATTTGCTTGATATGAACTCAGTGCATGAAGTAGTTTTTTAACAGAGTCTGGCGATGCATTTTGGCCTTCATAGGGTAAATCCGTTAAGATTGCGGCTTCGGTAAGATTTGGAGTAAGAATATCGGCGTTGTGTGCAAGGTCTTTCATAGCAGCACATAATTCTTGTGTATATGTTGGATAACGTTTTCCTCCGTCACCCATTACCGGATCTACCACGCGCAAAGCTTGGGGAAACATCGTGTAAAGCGTCTGTATTGCCTGTACTTGTTCGGCTGCTCCTAAAAATCCTGAATATATGGCATCTACCTCGACGTCTTCTTCTTTCCACGCGTTTAAATACGGCTTTAACATAGAAGTAGTGTCGTGCATATAAAAATGCTCGTATTTAGTATGTGCCGAAAAAAGTGAAGTGGGAACAGGGCAAACATCACAACCTGCGGCTGAGAGAAGAGGAATTGCAACTCCTAAGGAGCATTTTCCATAACCGCATAAGTCGTGGACAGCTGCCACGCGAGGAATATAATGCTCTTTCTTTGAGAAAAGAGACGTAAACTTTTGTTGCATAGTATCTATAGTGCATAGCATGTAATCTGATTCGCGATACATGTTCTCTGTGTTGCTCATCTGCGCTCCTTATTAATACGTATGTTCCATTAGGCATGATGCTCAAAATCATCTTAACTACTTTATAGTATAAGGGTTAATTCTAAAAAATGCATGATACTTAAGTTCATATGAGCTGAAACTTATCAGACTTAAAAATAGGGATAAAAGTAATTGTCTATCATGTATTGTGCCTACCACACAATTCGTCTCAACAGTTGTATCAATATAGATACTATCTAGCGTTTTGTAATTCTCATAGCTACGCTTTTCTCCTCTATATACAACATCTCTATCTGATCGGTGCTTTTTCTTGGTCTATATCTTGCTTTTTGTGTAATGAATAAGTATAAAGTTTTAAGACTAAGAGGTACGCGTTCGACTAAGTCTTAGAATCTGGTGTAGTGTTTGACTAAGTGTTCTACTAACCTTTGAAATTAACGCACCATAAACGTACTGGAAATTACGCTACAACTCTAAACATAATTACCAATAAAAATTGCTTTTTTTTATATATGGCATATACTATGTGTAAACATAAAGCAACAAAGGAGGTTTTATGAATGGTTTCTTTAGGCAACAACACGCACGTAAATGCTTGTTCCTTCCTTTAAGTTGTGCTTTTGGATTAGGCATTGTTTATGCTGTGTCTCAAGCTAATGTAGCTCTAGCTCAAACTAAGGGTTGGGTTCGCGATGGTATATCTTGGAAATATCAAATTTCTGAGAATTCCTATGCAAAACAATGGTTTAAAACCCCCGATGGTAGATGGTGGTACTTCGATAAGGACTACAAATTAGTGACTGGTAAAGTAACTGATAAGGGTTACGATTACTGGATGGATGTCTCTTCTGGACTTGTTTATAACGCGTGGATTAGGAATGATGACGGTTCATGGATGCTTACCGATCAAAGTGGTTGTCTTACTAAAGGTTGGTATAAAACAGCTAACGATAAATGGTGGTATTTTGGTAATGATCATAAGTTACTTTGCGGTAAAGTAACTGATAAGGGTTACGATTACTGGATTGATCCTTCAAGAGGTCTGGTTCATGATTCCTGGGTACAGGACACAAAAGGTATTTGGATGCATACTGACAAATGGGGATGTCTCGTTAAGGGTTGGTATCATTCGGCTAACGATAAATGGTGGTACTTCGATAAGGACTACAAATTAGTGGCTGGTAAAGTAACTGATAAGGGTTATAGCTATTGGATTGATTATTCGAACGGTCTTACTTACAACGCCTGGGTGCAAGATGAGGACAAAAAATGGATGCATACAGACGAGTCTGGATGTCTTGTTAAAGGTTGGTACAAAACGCCTAATGGCAAGTGGTGGTACTTCGATAAGGACTACAAATTAGTGACTGGTAAAGTAACTGATAAGGGTTACGATTACTGGATTGATCCTTCAAGAGGCCTTGTTTATGACACGTGGGTAAAAAATGACCAGGATCAATGGATGTTTACTGATCGGTCTGGGTGTCTACTTAAAGGTTGGCTTGAAGTTCCCGATGGTAGAAAATGGTTTTTCAAAGATGATCATACAATGGTTTTGGGTGAAGTCTTAATTGGTGATGAGATCTGCCGATTCACTGCTGATGATGGATTAATTTCGCGTAAAAGTAAGCCCGAGTCGCCTTCTTCAGATTCTAAGAGCAAACCAGATAGCACTAAGAAATCTGACTCGGCAACTGATGGTAAAGAGTCTAAAAAAGATTCTGCTAATGAGAAGCAAACTACATCAGAGAGTAAGCAAACAGACGTGAAAGATAAAGAAGAAAAATAGTTTAATGTTGAGTTATTTTTAACTTTGTCCCATTCATAGTGAAAAAACCAAAACTGGTGTTATCGTAATTTTCTTTTTTACGATGGCACCAGTTCCTTAGGTGGGTTAATTCTAAAAAATGCATGATACTTAAGTTCATATGAGCTGAAACTTATCAGACTTAAAAATAGGGATAAAAGTAATTGTCTATCATGTATTGTGCCTACCACACAATTCGTCTCAACAGTTGTATCAATATAGATACTATCTAGCGTTTTGTAATTCTCATAGCTACGCTTTTCTCCTCTATATACAACATCTCTATCTGATCGGTGCTTTTTCTTGGTCTATATCTTGCTTTTTGTGTAATGAATAAGTATAAAGTTTTAAGACTAAGAGGTACGCGTTCGACTAAGTCTTAAAAGAATGTCTGTTTTATACTTTGTTTTTTTACTTAGTATTTAGCTTAAGTCTGAAAGTAACCGAATTAATATTTTTAGAACATAGATTGGTAACTGATTGATTTGGCTATAAATTTCAACTTTTTTAAATAATGAGGTATAATTTCAAGAGCAACAGAGGTTTAATACTCGAAATGAATTGTATTTCTATTAATGGGAGTCTATATGGGTAAACATAGTGTAAAATCATTCGACAATCCTATAGATGCTACATGTGATCAATATGAGCTGACTGATGCAGAGCATCCAAATCGTTTATATAAATCGCATCATGATAAAACAACCAAACATAAAAAAAATATAGGGGATTTTGTATCAATATTTTTGATCGTAGCGGGCGTTGTTCTTATGCTTGCTGGTGGCATTTACTACGGCTATTCGCAATGGTGCTACTACGATCAAAGCCAAAACAATAGTAAGTTAGCTCAATTTGCTACTATTCCCGACGCTCAAACTGATAGCGACGGCGATGAGACCAACGGAGCTCCTGAGGTTGATTGGGCAGGTCTTAAGGCTATTAATCCTGAGGTTGTTGGATGGCTACAGATGCCCGGTACACCCGTTAATTATCCGGTGTATCACACAAATAATAATGATCGATATCTTCGTCACAACGCCGAAGGAAATTGGTCAATCGGTGGTCAGGTTTTTATGGACTGCGATAATAAAGAGCCTGGTCTTGTAGACTATCAAACCGTTTTGTATGGACACCACCTTAAAGATGGCACCATGTTTTATCATTTCTTTTTACTAAATGACCAGGATAAATTTAACAAAACCAAGACAATTTGGTATGTAACTGAGCAAAAAGCATATGAGCTTGAGCCACTGTTTGTGTACTATACGCAGCCTGAGGATATTAATGTTCGTAAAGTTTCTTTTGCAAATGATCAGGAATTTCACGAGTATCTTCAGCAACGCTTGCAAAAAGCGGTTACCAGGCGTTCTGATGCAGACCAAATTATTCCGCGCCTCAAACATGTTATGACCATGTCTACTTGTAACTACTACGAAGGCTATGGCCGTTCCGAAACTGTTTGCGCACTTAAAAGCGAAATCAATCTAAAGCAATAACGTTTTTACATCAAAGTTTGTTCTTAAAAGATGTGCGTGGATAAAATTATCCACGCATGTTTTTTAGCTGCTCCTTTGTCATCTTTTCTGATATCTATTAGGGCAGTTCATTAATCAGCTGAATAGTGTCTTCTTTTTGGCCAGATCCAGGATTGTTTATGTCTTGGAAAGGAACTCCCATAACACATACGATATATTCGGTATTATTTTTGGTCACAAGCGTTGCCCAGCATAAGCCTGCGTTGTCGGTAGTTCCCGACTTTCCTCCCAAGATTTTAAAACCATTTTGTTCCTCAGGAGTTAAACGCTTTAAAATATTATTCTGCATGGTAATACCTTGAGGGTGCTGGTTGGTTTTAGATGAAGAGTATATGTCTGTTGTCAGTATTTCTTTAAATCTACTGTCTTGTAAACATGCTCTAAAAACTTTTACTACGTCTTCTGCACAACTCATTTGATTGGGGTCGTCTAATCCTGTTGGATTGGTGTAATGCGTTGCGGTAAGTTGTAATTTACGAGCATTATCGTTCATTTCCTTTACAAAAACCTCTTCAGATCCTGTGGTGTTGATAGCTAAATTGGTAGCGCATTCTCCGCCAGATCTCAAAAGCGTTCCATAGAGCAAATCTTTATACGTTGTCTGTTCTTCGGGAACAAAACCTGCCATTGATGCATTTTCGTCTTCTAGATGTTGAAACGATGGTTTATCGATGGGAGCTATTTTGTCCAGGGACTGAATATGTTGCAGCGCCGTATAGATGGTCATGAGTTTTACAAGCGATGCTGGTGCACAAGCAACGTCTGCATCGTCGTTGATAATCTCTTTATTATGAGTTAGATCATATACATATCTATATTTTGACTGATAGGTGCCTTTAGCATGATGAGCAATTTGGAAAGGCTCAAGTATATAGTCTTTAACTATATTTGGCACATGTAGCGAGCTATTTTCTGCGGTTTGTGTATTTATAAGGATATATAGAATAAATGATATACACGCAATAAAAAGAAGCAAGAACAACACGTATATCGTCTTGACTATTTTACGTAAAACTCGTCTGTGCTTTCTTCGTTTTGAGCGCGCGCAAAAATCTTGGTCTTGCTGTGGTTCAGCCAATTTGTGTCTTGCCATATATAAGTCAACTGCCTATCAACGAAGAATTGCATATGTACGGTTGCTTTTATTGTACACGTACGCACCGCGCGCAACATTATGTACAAGCTTTATAGACTATTAACATATCACAAGATCCTATAAAAGTGCCAAATTTTTATCCTTCGTTTTTATTCATTGGTATGCGTTGCGTTTTATGTTATTGACGCTTCGTTTACTCATATTCTCACGGTTTCCCGCGGCTTTTTATTAAGATATCGGCTACACTGATAGGTGTGTAGACGTTACGGTTTGGTGCAAGGAGGAAGTATGTCGCTTTCCAATCAGGAAATATCTCAACAGGCAAGTGAATATCTAGACACGGCTCTTGATTTTCTTATGCGGAAAATTGAGAAAAAAGCAATCTCTGCCGAAGGTATCACTGCGGCTCATATGAAAGAAGATGCCGAGTTTGTAGCGCACGAACTTACACGTGTGGGTGTTGACGCTCAAGTAATTCAATCTCATAACGCTGATGGTAGCGCTGGTGCATGGGAAGTTGTTGGTTCAAAGATTGTAGATCCATCTGCAAAAACCGTTCTTTTATACGCGCATCACGATGTTCAGCCTGCTCCAAATGAAGACGGTGCATGGAATACCGATCCTTTTAAAGGAACTATTAAAGGCGACCGTTTATATGGGCGTGGTGCTTCTGATGATGGTTCGGGTATTGCTATCCATTTGGGTGCGCTTAGTATTTTGGGCGAAAAGCTTGGCGTAAACATTCGCTTCTTCATCGAAGGCGAAGAAGAAATGGGTTCTGACAGCTTTATTCCCTTTGTAAAAGAGCATCCAGAATTCTTTGATGCAGATATCATGATTGTTGCTGACTCGGGCAACTGGTCTTCAGAAATTCCAAGCCTTACAACTTCGTTGCGTGGAAATACTAATATTGATGTGGAACTACGCGTCTTAGATAGCCCACGTCATTCAGGAGCATTTGGTGGCCCTATTCTTGATTCCAACACACTTGCGGCTTTGCTCATCTCTCGCATGTACGATGAAGACGGTAATCTTGTAGTTCCAGGCGTTGAATCACAAGAAGTAGTAGGTGGATTACAGCAAGATATCGACGAAGCTCAATTTAGAATTGATGGGGGCGTGTTACCAGGCGTAAAACTTGCTGGTTCTGATTCAATTGCATCGCGCTTATGGGTAAAACCAGCTGTTACTGTTATTGGGTTTGACGCACATCCTGTTGAAGGCTCGTTTAATGTAATTTCTCCTTCCACTAAGTTTAGACTTTCATTGCGCACAGCTCCTTCACAAGACCCTGAACAGGCTCAAAAGGCACTTGGTGAGTTTATGGTTGCTAACGCTCCTTTTGGTTGTGAGGTTTCTTGGACTCCTGTTGATAAGGGTCGTGGTTGGGCTATGGATGCGCACAGTGACGTGAGCATGATAGCCGAACAAGCCTTAACTGATGCTTTTGAAACACAGCCTATCAATCAAGGCCAAGGCGGATCGATTCCGTTTATTCCTGATTTATGCGAGATGTTTCCAAAATACCAAGTTTTGGTAACAGGCCCTGAAGACCCGCAGGCAAATGCTCATTCACCTAATGAGTCGCAGTCAATTTCTTCTTTAAGAAAGCTCATAGCTGCAGAAGCCATGATGCTACGAGACTTTGCTAACCTAGCTTAAAAGCTATATTTTACAGCAAAGATATTGTATTTTGCGCCCTTGTATTTTTTTTAAGTTATGCATGCTACACATGGACTTAGCTTGAAAAATGTGAGGGCGTAAAAGTTATTACGTTTTGATGTACTTCTGCGTATGTACAGGCAATATGCATGGTCTGTAAAAAGGTGTGTAGAGATTTTAATGTGAATAAGTTATAGGCAAAAACCGTTTCTAAACATGCAGAAAAATCTGATTCTTTGGTATAGGGTGCCAGCAGTTCTGAAGTAAAAAAATTACTACTTTGGGGATGTTGTTGCAAATATTGTGATAATACATGCTGTAAAGCAAGATAAATGCGCTTTTCTTCATCTTGAGAGAACTTGAGTGTTTTGGTCATTCTTTTCTTACGTGCGTTTGCTTGCATGGCTGTATTATTTGTTGAGTGTGTATGCGTAAGCACATATTCATTTAGTACATAGGTGTTTGCATCTTGTTGTAGATATATTTGCATATTAGAGCTTCTGTGAGTGTATAAAATGCCCTCTATTATCATGGTTGCCTCCTTTTTTTCTAATATGGTAACTTAAATTATCTGAAAAAGCAAACATGTGTTCTAAAAATAGTTATCTTCGAGTACAACAATAAACTACGGGGTATCATAAATACCTGTGTTTATTTGCATTTTTTACACAAAATGAGCAATGTGCTTTTGTACATAATTGATTTTGCGCACACGCAACGGCGATTTTATACACGTTTTGCCCTAATGCTTTGAGCGCGTATGTAAACAGATTGCGATATAAAAAAAAGAGCCGACCAGCGACCCTAGAAAAATCAAATGGTGCGGCGTATAGGATTCGAACCTATGACGTTCTGATTCGTAGTCAGACCCTCTATCCAGCTGAGGTAACGCCGCATTGCAATTAGTATAATGCTCTTATCGGCCTGTCTTGTCAAGTATGAATTGCAAACTATTTTATTTTTTCCCAACTTTTTAATACATGGATGCATAACTGGTGTTTTACGAGTCCAAATAATATAACCATGGTTTTTATTTGGTGATTCGTTATTATTGCAAGTGTTGCTGACATGAAGGTCATTATGTGGTAACATTTTCCATTGCAAACGGAGAGCTGACCGAGTGGCCGAAGGTGCTCGCCTGCTAAGCGAGTATAGGGTGCAAACTCTATCTGGGGTTCGAATCCCCAGCTCTCCGCCAGTTTTTTTCTCTTTCTTTACATATAATTATTAGAGCATGCATTTTGTTTATTTTTATATAAAATAGTGAACATAATATTAGCTGTTTTGTTGTTTCGAGGATACCATGACTCATTTTACCTTGGGAAAACCTTCTTGCATTTGCCGTTGGAGAATTTATAATCAGCAGCTTCCTCTAGAAAACAGGCTACTTCGCGGTTTATCACGGCGTACGGTAAACAATAAACCAATTGATAAACGTCTTGTTGCTTGGGCAAAACAGCACATTGAATGGACACTTGTTTCGGGCTCAACTACCTATCCTCACGGTGTTCTTATGCTTGTTATCGACGAAAAAGGACAGGCAGCCATGAGTGTTGGCCCTTACGAGCCTCTTAAACAAGCAAAATTATCAGCCTTTTGTGCTCGCGCGCACACAGCTCAAAACGAAGCAGCTGAGACGCATGTTGCGCCTGAGAGCCTATGGGGAGTGGATAATAATACGCTTCTTTGGTGTGCTCAAGACGACGAAACAGCAGGCGGTGTTAATTCGTTAGTGCTAGATCTTGCACATACACTTGGAATACGTGTTGTTAAAGACGCAAATTTACTTAATCAGGTCCAAAGCAAACAAGCCTGTGTTTCCGAGGTGTTTTTAGTCTCCGATGAGCACGGCGTTGTGATGGATGAGGCAAGTAGCTCAAGTTTGGTGCAGCGTCTTGCGCAAAGTTACCAGAAGCTTTTACAAAAGACGCAGCAGCCTACTCGTTCTTCAAACTAGCGTTTATTTTTAGCGATCGACGCTGAAATTGTCGTTTAGTTTTGTGCATTGTTTGTCATGTTTTAACTACATGAAACAGCAGTACAGCCGCGCACAAGACCATTTAAAAGCCTTTGAAACCGTGTCCAATAATCTCGGTAGTGTTTACAATAGTGGTAAACGCATCGGGGTCGTTTTCACGTAAAAAGATGAGGAGCTTGGCAGCCTCTCTTCGTGTAAGCACACTTACCAATTCAATTTCTGGCTTTCCCGAGAAACCGCCATATTCTTTTCTAACCGTTGCAGTTCGGTGGAGCTGTGTTACCAAGAAATTAAGAACCCTGTCGGGATTTTTGCTGATAATGGTACAGACTTTTTTAATGCTTACGCTTTCAACTACGGTGTCTACCACAAAAGCCTTGGCAATATGTCCTAAAATACAATAAAGGCCAATGCGCGGTCCAAATAAATATGCCGAAATCGCAACAATAACAGCGTCAACTATCATAAGTGCTTTGCCGATTTCTACGGCTGTATATTTTTTGAGAATCATAGCAAGAATATCTGTTCCACCTGTTGAAGCACCGATATTAAACGCAATAGCGCTTCCTGTTGCAGGTAGAATAACAGCAAACGCCAGTTCAAGCAAGGTATCATTGGTAAGGGGTTGGCTCATAGGAATGAAAAACTCAAGAATAGTTACATATGCCGAAAGCGCCAAAGAAGAATATACCGACCAGCCAACCGTTTTTTTATCCAAGAATATAAGGCCTAAGATGACCAACAAAATATTTACTGCCCAGATAAAGGCACTTAAGTGAAGACTTGGAAACAAGTAAGCAAGGATAATAGAGAATCCCGACGTACCTCCCATGGCAAAGTGGTTAGGAGCCTTAAAACACATAATGCCCACTGCATTAATAATAAGACCGATATTAAGAACGAGAAAAAACTTTATCGAACTTGGATGGTCGCGCTTATCCGCAATGCGTGTGCCAGCTTCAACCTCTTTTTTGTCAAGTCGGTCTTGAAATGCCTCCATACCTCTCTCTTTCCTTTATGCATATGAGAACATTATTGCGTATGAATGGTACTATAAGCAAAAACACTTCACGCTCATTTCATATTTTGGCACAACTTTGCCTTATAAGGAACAGCTTATAAATTTATTCACTATTGTGGATATTGGTAACGAATGCTTGGCATGTTTAATTCCTCGTGCACGGTCTTCAGAAAAAACACCATCTTGCACGACAACTCATTTTTAAAACCGTTACAATGTATGATCACATATAAAACCCAAAATAAGGAGGTTGTGGTGATGAATACAAATAATTCAACACCCCTTATGTCTGCACACAAACAGGGTCTTGGGAAAACCCCTGCATGTGATAACACTTCGGGCGCTGTCTCGTTGTGCAAGAGCATGAGTGCAGAAAAGGCTGCAAAGATTGCAACAGTTGCAGCACTGTATGGAGCTATGACGCTGGTGGTTTTAAGCGTCTTTTCGGGATTTGCCTGGGGGCCTGTTCAATTTAGAGTTTCAGAAGCTCTTTGCGTACTTGCTCTTTTTTGCCCCGAAGCTGTTGTAGGCCTAACTGTTGGTTGTGTTTTGGCAAACCTTATTAACATTTCGCTATCGGCAACAGGTATTTTAGGATTGCTCGATGTTGTGTTTGGTTCGTTTGCCACCTTGCTTGGTGCATGGTTTACCTGGCACTTTAGAAAAAAACCTGTTCTGGCGCTTTTGGGACCAGTTGTAGCAAATGCTTTGATTGTACCTGCATATCTTCCATTTATACTTGCAGGTATTGGTTTTTACACGATTCCTTTTACCGAGATTTCTTTGGACGCATCTTATGTTGCTATGTATGTATTTGGTGTTGTTGCAACCGGTATTGGAGAAGCCGCTGTGATGTATGTAGTTGGCTTACCGTTGTACAAGGCTTTGACCACAGCAGGTTTATCAAAATTTCTACAAGCAAATTCAGCATTATAGCTATTACACCAACATATCGTTCTTGTGCATGAGATTTTGTATCTTTGGCGCATGAACGGTAGAATATAGCTTTAAGGCTTCTGCACAAAATAGCGTGCAGGCATATAAACAGCTGAGTCTTAAAGGTAAGGAGCGCAACACATGCATAAACAGGGATCATATGCTCATTTTTCTGTGCGTTTGTGTGCGCTTCTTGCCGTTGTTTTTCTGCTTGTTTTTCTGCTTATTTGGGGCGTTGCGCACTCAAATCTTCTGAGTGCGTTGCTTGCTGGCGTTATGCTTGCACTTGTTGTTGCCTGGAGTGGCGTGCAGCTGGTATCGCCAGTTGATAAGCGTCTTCAAGCCACCGAGCGCACGCTTCGGGTTGCCTCGGCAACACTTGCTCACATGACAGACGGATTATCCGAACAAGGCTGTATGGCAGTATGTCAGTTACTTTTGTCCGAAACAGCAGCAAGTGCTATTGCTATGACTGATACACGCACAACGCTTGCGTATGTGGGAAGCGAAGCAGGAATTGTACCTGTTGCCACTAAGGTAAGCAGCGCGGTAAAAAATGTACTGGAAAGCAAACGCGTTCAGACATTCACGCTTGACGATCAAAGTGAGTGGAAGGACGAGTTTGCGCTTTCTACACTTCAATCATCCAAACTGGCACCATTTCCTGCAGGAATTATAGCGCCTTTAATTGTTTCTGACAAAAGTGTTGGAACACTAAAATTGTATTACGCGCGTAAACAAGATATTACCCATACTCAAATCACAATCGTGTGTGGTTTGGCAGAATTGTTGTCTACACAACTTCTTGCATACGAGTTGGATAGACAAGCCGAGCTTACGGCGCGCGCCGAGGTAAAGGCACTTCAAGCGCAAATAAACCCTCATTTTTTGTTTAATACGCTTAATACCATTGCGTCTTTTACGCGAACCAATCCAGAAAAGGCTCGTCTTTTGTTGCGTGATTTTTCATCGTTTTATCGTCATACGCTTGAGAGTTCGCAAACGCTTATTCCGCTTTCAGAAGAATTGCAGCAAACGCGCAGATATTTACAGATAGAAAAGGCGCGCTTTGGTGAAGATCGCATTATAGAAAACGAGCACATAGCACCTGATTGTGCAGACATTTTAGTTCCAGGCTTTATGGTGCAGCCAATTGTAGAAAATGCTGTTCGTCACGCCATGAAAGACGATGAGCCGCTCCATATTGATATTTTAGCCGAGGTGGATGAGAGTGATGTGCTTATATCGGTATGTGATGACGGGTTGGGCATGGATGCCAGTACTGCTGATAAGTTATTGCACTCTACAAAAGTTTCAATTAAACATGATCCACGTGGAACAGGTATTGCCCTTCGCAACGTAGCAGAACGAATTGAGCGTTTTTATGGGGCTGGTTCGGGTGTTGAAATAGTAAGTAAACTTGGAGAAGGCACCTGCGTAACGCTTCGACTTTCTCGCGAAGCACGAACTTCTCATGCATAATATACCCGTAGCATTTTACTTAACATTTAAAAGAATGCACCTGGGGTAACTTGCTATAATACTTGAGGTGATATACTACGTAACTAATTGTGACAAAGTGTAGCAATTCATTCCTTACAGGGAGGAAACATGCAGGTTATTAATGCACTGATTGTGGATGATGAAGCGCCTGCGCGCTCGGAACTTAAGTATTTGCTTGAACAAACTGGTCGTGTTGCGCGCATAGAAGAAGCATCAAGCGCTCGTAGTGCTGTTGAGGCGTTGGTGCGTAGTAAAGAAGGCGCAGAACAGGCAACCAATGTTATATTTTTAGACATTTCTATGCCAAAAATGTCGGGTATGCAACTTGCAGAGGCACTTCATAAGCTTAATAATCCACCTGTTGTTGTTTTTGTTACCGCTTATAGCGAATATGCTTTGGAAGCCTTTGATGTAGATGCTATTGATTACCTTATGAAACCTGTTGAAACAGAAAGACTAATGCGTGCGTTAGACAAGGTGGAGCAACATTTACAACCTGCTGCTGCGCCACATACGGCACCCGAGAGAATTCCTGTAGAGAAAAACGGTAGAAAAGTGCTCATTCCCGTTTCGCACATTCGTTACATAGAAGCGCGTGATGATTATTCGTGCATTTATACCTTAGATGAACGTTTCTTATCTACAGTTTCGCTTGCAAAATTTGAGGCAAGACTTGCTGATCACGGCTTTTTCAGAGTTCATCGTGGGTATATTGTTAATCTTGAACAAGTCGAAGACATTGAGGCGGTATCCGCGGGCATTTTGCAGTTAGGCATCAAAGACGTTCCTGATAAAAAAATTCCTGTATCACGACGCCGTGTTGTAGCGCTCAAAAGAGCTTTGGGCTTGTAAAGCATTTACCTTGTTGACGCGTGTGTTTGGTCTTTGCTTTGCGTTTTTGAAAAGAGGTTGATATGCGTATTGATATTTTATCTGATACTCACGGGCATCTCTCAGATGCTTTGCTTGCCGAAATTAAAGGCGCAGACGCACTCGTTCATGCAGGTGATATGTGTTCTCTTTCGGACTACGACGTGTTGTCGCATATAGCGCCGCTTTATATGGCCAAGGGAAACAACGATTATGGGTTTGATTACGGCTCGTTTGTAAAGAATCTCACCCACTTTTTCTTAAGTGGTTTACGGTGGCAGGTTTGTCATTATCGCGAGCGCCTTGATCTTGTAACTTGTGATGTGGCAATTTGCGGTCATACCCACATCCCTTTTATTGCTCACGACGAAAAAACGGGAACTTTGGTTATGAATCCAGGTAGCACCACATATCCGCGTAGTGAAGAAGGGCCAACTATGGGTCGTATATACTGTAGTGACAAAAAAGTGGAATCAGCCGAAATTATTCATCTTTCGGCGTAGGTAGCACGCACAGTAACAAGCATAGTAACAAGCAAGATTTAACAATCAGAGAGCATAGTAGGCATTCTGTATTTACTTATGTAAGTGTTTTTTGCGCAGAGGCGTTTTTTCTCCAAGATCTTTTTCGAGCATAAAAAGAGGCGCAATCACCCTTGTATAGACAGCAAGCCATGCAAGCGACACGCAAAAACCAGCAAGAACATCAGAAGCGTAGTGTACGCCTAAATACACACGGCTTAAACCAACCGCAATAACACATAGGGTAAAGCCACATATACAGCTATATTTGACCATCCTATCGCGTTCGTAATTCCAAATCATCCAAATAAGCAAACCGTAGAACGCCATGGCAATCATGGAGTGGCCAGAGGGAAAGCTATAACCCGTTTCACTAATGAGACGAAATCCGTCTGGTCGTGGACGGTGTACAATTTCTTTAAGGATAAGGTTGAGTATAACAACTAAAACGAGGTTACACGCAGCGCAGGCTCCTGGTTTTTTGCCCGGAGCAAAGGCTGCAACTGCCAAAAGCATAACTGCCAATACTACAGGAAGCGCAAGCTCGGATATAGACTGCATGATGGGGGTAAGCCACGACCTTCTCATGTGCACAACAATAAGCCTATAAGCTGTATTGTCAAAAGCAATTACATCGCCTTGGAGAATTTCTACCATAAGAGCCAAAAAAACAATGGTGGCAATAAATCCAACAAGAATAAGGATGTTCTTTTTAACAAGACCCATAAGTTTTGAAGGCAAAGAGTAAAGTGTGTGTTGTACGGCTTTAGACATAGGGCCTCTTTGAGTAAAATTGAACATTAGGATAATGTTTGCGGATAAACTGTCAGCTCACACTACAAGCGTGTGTTACACGTGTAAGACCGTTTTAAAATCTATAGAACCTATCGAAGCTGTAGTATAACGGACGCATAAAACCTGAGTATGGTGTTTATGCGTCCGCAAGATATGTTAAAGATGCGCCTCAATTTCGCTGATAAGTTCATCTTTAGGCATATTTCCTACAAGAGAATGAACGGCATTGCCGTCTTTGAATAAAATAACTGTTGGAATTGATACAATCTGAAATTTTTGAGCAAGCTCGGGTTCTTCGTCTACATTGCATTTATAAACAGCTAATTTATCGGCCATTTCCTCTGAAATTTCATCGATTTTAGGACCTAAAGCGCGGCAGGGACCACACCATGTTGCCCAAAAATCAATAAGAACAGGTTTGGTTGATGAGCTGATGATGGAATCAAAATCAGCTGAAGTAATAGCTTGTGCCATAATAACTCCTTGAAAGTTGTACCGATGGTAAACCACGGTAAGAAAGCCTATGTATATGCATGGTTATACCCAATCCTCTGCGTTGTTTTCAGCATCTGCTCATCTGTTCGCTCACTTTTATGTAGTACATAAAGTTGGAGCATGTGTGCGCTGATATTCCGCCTTAACGTAGCATGTCTTACCGTGTATTCGATTTTACCTCTTGTTGATACAAATTGGAATCATGCGTGTGATATGCTTTAGTATATGCGGTTTTTTGTGTAAAGAGGTGTGTTGTTCTGGAAAATTTTGAATCAAAATTAAAGCAGAGCCTGTTGAGTAAAACAACACAAGAGCTTACTAACCTGCTTGATGACAACGTGCTTATGGATGGTAATCCTTATGCAAGCATTGTTGTGGTAAAGCAGCTCTTAGATAAAGATTGTTCTACTTCCGATACGTTTTTACACAAAGACGATGGACAAGCGCTGCGTAAGGCGTGTGTAGCCCTTGGGTTTGCTCCCAATGACTTTTGTGGTATAAGCACAGCTTTATGCAAAAACCCTCAAGAAAATTTAAGACTCAGTTTAACTGCGCTGGATCCTCTATACGTTATATTGTGTGACGAACAAGCGCAAACCGATTATGAAGCAGAGTTTTTGAATAATCATCACCTAAAAATAGGGTGTTTAGAACATCTTCCCACGCATGTGGCGCTTGCTTTAGGAAACTTTAGTCAAGCACTTAAAAGCCCGGCTACCAAACAAGCCGCATGGCGTGCGCTGAAAAGTCTTGCACAACCAAACGCGTCGTAAACACATCATTGCAGAGCGTGTGTGTATACAAAAACATTCTTTATTAATTGCGTGCTTGCGCTACACTTATAAAGGGACATAAACAAAAGGAGTATGTATGAATACGTGTACATCGCACATAAAAGCACCTATTGATGCAACCACAACCGATGCGTGGAAAAAGTTACAGAAACATTTTAATGAGCTTCAGGCACAAGGCATAGATTTGCGCTCATGGTTTAAAAATGATCCACAGCGCGTAGAAAAATACTCCTATGAAGTTAACGACTTGCATTTTGATTTATCAAAAAATTTGATCGACGATACTACCAAACAACTTTTGTGTGAACTTGCTCAAGAATTGGGCATTGAGCAGCGCCGTGACGACATGTTTAGTGGTAAGCATCTTAACACAACTGAAGACCGCGCTGTTTTGCATACTGCACTGCGTCGTCCTGTTGACGAGGTTGGAAGCCTTATAGTAGATGGCCAAGACTGTGTTAAGGATGTTCGTCACGAGCTTGATCGCATGTATGCCTTTGCAGACCGTGTACGTTTGGGTCAGTGGAAAGGTGTTACTGGCAAGCGCATAGAAACCGTTGTTTCTATTGGTATTGGTGGGTCGGACTTGGGTCCGGTTATGGTATACGAAGCTCTTAAGCCTTATGCTCAAAAAGGGCTGTCGGTTCGTTATGTTTCTAACATTGATCCTAATGACATGGCCGAAAAAACCAGGGATCTTGACCCCGAAACCACGCTGGTAATTATTGTGTCCAAGACGTTTACCACGCTTGAAACTATGACCAATGCTCGTGAGGCTCGTACGTGGCTGTTGGAAGGCCTGCAAAAACAAGGAGCTATTGACGCTTCTGATGCCAAGCGCGCCGAGGCTATTGCTAAGCACTTTGTTGCGGTATCTACTAACCTAGAGCTTGTTGCTCAGTTTGGCATCAATCCCGAAAATGCATTTGGTTTTTGGAACTGGGTTGGCGGTAGATACTCTGTTGATGCGGCAGTGGGTCTGTCGTTAATTATTGCATTTGGCCCTGTAGTGTTTGAGGAATTCCTTAAAGGATTCCACGATATGGATATATATTTCTGTAAAACTCCCTTAGAAGACAACGTTGTATTTCTGATGGGTCTTTGTAACATTTGGTACGTCAACTTCTTTGGCGCTCAAAGCCACGCTGTTTTGCCTTATAACCAGTATCTTCACCGTTTTCCTGCGTATTTGCAGCAGCTTACTATGGAGTCTAACGGCAAGTCAACGCGTTGGGATGCAAGTCCAGTGACCACTAAAACGGGTGAAATTTTCTGGGGTGAAGCAGGCACTAACGGTCAACACGCGTTTTACCAGCTTATTCACCAGGGAACCAATTTGATTCCTGCCGACTTTATTGGTTTTGTAAACACAAAACATCCAACCAAGGACGACCAACAGGATGTTCATGAGCTGTTTTTAGGTAACTTCCTTGCACAAACTAAAGCATTGGCATTTGGTAAAACTGCAGATGAAGTCCGTGCTGAGGGTACTGCCGAGTGGATGGTTCCTGCTCGTATGTTTAGTGGTAATCGTCCTACCACCTCTATTTTTGGTGTTGAACTTAACGCACACACGCTTGGTGAGCTTATTGCACTTTACGAACACATCACCTTTGTTGAAGGAAGCGTATGGGGTCTTGACTCTTACGATCAATGGGGCGTTGAGCTTGGTAAACAGTTGGCTAAACAAATTACGCCAGCATTTCACGATGATGAGGCTCTTGCAACACAAGATGCATCTACGCAAGCTCTTATTAAGTTTTACCGTAAACATCGTAAATAGTTAAAACGTCTAGGCTGTGCTTGTCATGTGCGCATAACATGTGATGAGCACAGCTTGAGTCTTGGATAACTATCCAAAACATGATACAGTGAATACCACATAAGCGTGTCTGTTGGGTTCGGGCGACACTATGTTTCGAACCTGGTCAGGGTCGGAAGACAGCAGCCATAAGATGCCTCTAGTGGGTGTCCGTACCCAACAGGCACGCTTGTTTGTATTGTCAATGACTTTGGATAATCGTATGAATATTTTATCTGAGCTTCTTGAACTTATTCGAGACCCTCGTGTTGCTATAGCATCGGCTATAGCGTCGGGACCTGTAGCAGCTTACGGTTTGGTATTTGTTATCATTTTTATCGAAACTGGTGTTGTGTTTTTCCCATTTTTACCAGGTGATTCGCTGTTGTTTGTTTCGGGTTTTTTTGCTCATAACGGCGGTTTTGATATAGTGCATTTGCTTGTTGTTGCATGGGCGGCGGCAATTTTAGGCGATCAATGCAACTTTGTAATTGGTCATTATTTTGGACAAAAAATCATTGCCTCGGGCAAAGTTAAAGCAATGACACCAGAGCACATTGCAAAAGCCGAGGCTTTTCTCAATAAATGGGGAAAGCTTGCCATATTTCTTGGACGCTTTTTTCCGTTTATCCGAACTTTTGTGCCTTTTATAGCAGGCGTTGGAAATATGCATTGGCACAATTTTGTACTGTACAACATTTTAGGTGGCATTGTTTGGGCAACGCTGTTTGTAGCGCTTGGATACTTTTTTGGCGCAATTCCCGAGGTACAAAAGCATTTTGAACTGGTAGTTGTGGGTATTATTGTTATTTCAGCCATACCTCTTGTTGTGGGCTTCATCAGGTCTAAACTAATTAAGTAGTACATATTTTAAGCATGAAAGAGGTATTGCTTCGCGCATGTTTGCAAGAAGCTTATAGAGACGCTTATAGTTTTGCCGCTAGACTGTCTCTTTGAGGGTTTGCCGCCATATGGGAGGTTGTATGGAGTCGCTTTATACTAAGTATCGTCCTGCAGTGTTTCAAGATGTTGTTGGACAAACTCATGTGGTATCAACGCTGCAAAATGCTGTTCTTGAACATAAAATTGGACACGCTTATCTTTTTTGCGGACCTCGCGGTACGGGTAAAACTACGATGGCTCGCCTGTTTGCCAAAGCGTTATTGTGCACATCTCCTCAAAATGGTCTGCCTTGTGGCGTGTGCGAAACCTGTAAAAATATAGCACAGGGCATTCATCCCGATGTCTTTGAGCTCGACGCTGCTTCTCGTACGGGTGTAGACAACGTGCGTGAAGAGATCATCGATCGCGTTAATTATGCTCCGCTTAAAGGCGCGTACAAGATATATATTATCGACGAAGTTCACATGCTTACGGCGTCTGCGTTTAATGCGCTGCTCAAAACGCTCGAAGAGCCACCTTCTCATGTTGTTTTCATCTTGTGCACTACAGAGCCTCATAAAATTTTGGCAACCATCTTAAGCCGTGTAATGCGTTTTGATTTTCATCGTATTAAAGGCGATGAGATGTTTGCACATTTGCAAAAAGTTTGTACACTTGAGCATTTTTCTGCCGACGATGAAGCCCTTAAACTTATAGTTGAGCATGCACAAGGTGGTATGCGTGACGCGCTTTCTTCACTTGAGCAGATTTCTGTGTTTGGCAAAGGTGTTGTCAGTAAGCGTTTGGTAGAGGATATGCTAGGCGCTACTTCGCAGACAAACCTTACTGCATTGGTGCAATCTTTGGCGCTTCGCGATACCAAACGTTTGTTTGAAGAAATTGCGTCTTTGTGCGAGCAGGGAAAAAGCATCGTTCAAGCTGCTTGTGAGCTTGCCGAATATATGCGCGACGTGTATCTGGCAAAAACTTTAATGGAGCAACATCTCATTTTAGACGATTATGCGGAGCTGTTTACCTGTGGTGTTGCAACATCACAGCTTGAGGCAGATGCGCAGGCGTTTAAGAATGTGCGTCACATAGCTTACGTGCTTAACGTAGTAGTTGATATGATTTCGCATATGAAAACGGCAGCAAATCCGCGGTTAACATTTGAACTCTATAGCTGTCGTATGATACATCCCGTTGTAACAAATTCATCGTCCGCGCTTATAAAGCGATTGGAAGCAGTTGAGACGCAACTTGCACAACTTACATCGGGGAGTCCACAGCAAAGTGGTTTGTCTGCAGCTCATGGACCTGTCCAGCACGCAGCGCGCGTACAGTCAGCACAAAAAGCTTCTGTGCAACAATCTGGATATCAACCTTTACCACAGTCTGTGCAACAACGCGTCCAGCAGCCTATGCAACAACGAGCACAGCAATTGCCACAGCAACCTGCGCAACCGCCAATTCAGGCTCACACATCTCGACCCACACAACAACCTTCTCAAGCCACAGTCGCACCTTTGTCGCAAGGGACTGCTGATAAAAGTCAACTTCAGCGTATGTGGAAACAAGTTGTTGATAAGCTCACGGAAGTTAATCCTTCTCGTGGCTCACTGCTTACTAATGCTGAAATTCGCTCAGACGATGGAACTCGTTTAGTTATTGAATTGCCGATCGGATCTTCGTTTGCAACCAAAATGCTTGCAGAGCCCAGCATCTCTGCCTTGGTTCAATCGTGTGTTGCTCCGATTTTTGGTAATCGTAAGTTGGTATATGCAGAAAGTAGTTTACAGCAGACAAATATTGCGCGTGCGCACACGGTTCAAACATCAGCCGCCAATCCAATTACTGCACCAGCACCGTCCACATCGTCTGCTTCTATATCTGCCCCAACGCCTGTGTCAATGCCTCCTGTAGCTACGCCAGCCCCAGCCCCGGCACCAGCCGTTGCACCTGTATCAGCGCCAGCCCCAGCACCAGCACCTGTACCACAGCCTAAAAGTGTTTCTACGCCTACGTTCCAGCCCACGCAGTCCGCGGCGCCCCAAAATGCAAAACCTTCGCCACAAAGCGCTTCAAATGGTGCCGCATCTACGTACGCTCACGAAAAAACAGTAGCAACTGAGACCGTGCCCCCTTCTTCTCCAGCGCCTTCCCAGCAAGAACAAGACCCGCAACAAACAATTCCGCGTAAGGCAACTCGCGCTCAAACACAAAAAATTCTTGACATGCTTACCGAGGCATTTGGAGAAGGAGTAAAACCTCGTATGGAGAGTAGGGAATCTTTGGAATAACACCATATAATAGAGGTGTGCACCACGCCATACGACTTAGTAACACACAAAGGAGTTTTTTATGAACATGCAACAGATGATGAAACAGGCGCAAGTTATGCAACGCAGGCTTGCGGACGCGCAAGCCAAGCTTAAGGACATAACGGTTAGTTCATCAACTGGTGGAGGTATGGTAAAAGTTGAGGGAACTGCAGATGGGAAAATCACCTCGATTACGCTTGATCCAGAAGCATTGCACCCCGATGATGTTGAACTTTTACAAGATAGTATTTTGGCTGCCGTAAACGACTGTTTGGCAAGTGCTTCCTCAGCGGCAAATCAACAAATGGGTGCAGTAACTGGCGGTATGAACATTCCTGGGTTGTTTTAGGTAAGTTATGGGACAAACATCTAATCAAGCATTACAATTTGTATTGGATGAATTTGGACGTCTGCCAGGCATTGGTCCAAAATCGGCTCAACGCATAGCGTATTTTCTTATGGAAGCAGATGACGAAACCGCGCGCAGGTTGAGTAGAGCAATCTTAAACCTTAAAGAGCATGTTCATTTTTGTCCTGTATGTTTTGCATATGCCACCGATGATGTATGTGCTTTATGCAATGATTCTACGCGCGACGTTTCAAAAGTCTGTGTTGTTTGCGAGCCTCGCGACATAGCTTCTATCGAAAAAACGGGCGTTTACCACGGGTTATATCATGTCCTTGGAGGTGTTATTTCTCCTATGGATAAAATAGGGCCTGAACAATTGCACGTAAAAGAGCTTTTGGCGCGTCTTGCAGGTGATGAAATCAAAGAAGTTATTTTGGCGATGAACCCAACGGTTGAAGGCGAAACAACAGCTACCTATCTGGCTCGTACCATTAAAACCTTAGGCATTCAAACCACGCGTTTGGCAAGTGGTCTTCCTGTTGGGGGAGATCTTGAGTACGTGGATGAAGTAACGCTTGGGCGAGCGATTGAAGCTCGCCATGAAATGTAAGCTTTATGTTTGTTCTTGCTTGCAATATGAGGCTATGTAGGAATTTAAACTCGTTGGAATCAGAAATTTGAGTGTTATGCAACTAAGGAAGAGGGATTGTGAATAGTTTTTCTACAAGACCAAAGCCATCACATGGGCGCCACGGCATATCAAGCAATCAGCCGTCTAGGACTTTGAACTATTCTACTAATGCAAGCCATCATGCGGAACAAAGCGCGTTTTCACATGTAGCGAAAGGCTGCGGTGCCGCAGTTGAAACACGTGAAACCATAGAAAGCCTTTCTGCAGATAAGCGTGTAATTCGTGCGCGCACGAGATCTCATCAACGAATCTTGCATCATAAGACGTATACGCAACAAGCGCTTTCAGGAAATAACGTGAAAAAAATTATTATATGTTTAGTTGTGCTTATAGCTGTGTTTATAGGTGCATATTTTATCATGAAGCCGTTTATCGAAAAACCTGCAGCTCCACAAGAAGAGGCCGATATGCCCCAACAACAAGTGGCGCCTGAGGTTGCTATTGAATATCGAGGAATGAAATACTATATTCAAGAAAAAGACGATGGAAGCCATGTACTTTCAGCAAAGGCCACTAACTCATCGCAGGACGATGCAAGTGAGCTTGCACAGATAAAAGGCACACCTATTCAGTTGATTTTATATAACGGTGCGCTGCTTATACCAGAAAATCTTTCTGATGGAACATGGGATGTGCTTGCGTATACGTTTAGCCCTGGAAGCGTTCCTTCTCCTGTGGTTGATGCACAAGGGGCGCCCATTGTTGGTACGGGCGAATTAGTAAAAGCCGAGCTTCGCGACCCTCATTTGGTGGTTACCGATACTAATCATAAAGAAACATCTATTTCGCTTGTATAAACACGTTTGCGGTAAAGTTCTTAGATAATTGCTGCTTTTCATACAAAGGTAAGGGAGTAGACAGCGCGCGTACCTTGTGTTTTGTTGAGAGTAGATGAAAGTCTTTATAAATACCTCACAATTTTAAAAAAAGACTAGACAAAACAGGGCAAGATTGTGTATTATAACTTTTGCGATAACGCACGGGGTATTAGCTCAGCTGGTTAGAGCGCCGGCCTGTCACGTCGGAGGTCGCGGGTTCGATCCCCGCATATCCCGCCATTTGGATATAAGAAGCTCAGGATAAAACCTGAGCTTTTTTATTTGTGTAAATACATATGAACACAGCAAAGCAATACGTTATAATTTGTGATTGGTTGTCTTATAGGATTATAGATTTATGAGAGTGAAGTGCACACCAACGAGCGTTCAAGAACAAACATACTCCTCGGAACACAAAGCTCCTTTAGCTGTTTTCGATTTTGACGGAACACTTATTAACGGGCAGTCGGGTACACTTTTTACGCTGTATCTGTTTCGTCACCATCTTTTATCGTGCGTTGACATGTTGCACTTAACCTGGTGGGCCGCACGCTATGTTCTTCATTTGCCCTTTAATCAAGCTCAAGCGCGTGAAATTCTCTTTAAAAAGCTGGCAGGAAGATCCAAACAAGACGTAACTCGTCTTATGAAAGATTTTCATGAGCGCATTATTATGCCTAGGTATCGAGCTCGTGGAATACAAGAAGTTCATCAAAAGCAAAGTGAAGGATGTATTATTGTGCTTGTATCGGCTACGTTTAAAGGAATTGCCGAACAAGCAGCGCTCTATTTGGGCATTGACCACGTCATTGCAACGGACATGCGCTACGACGATCAACAACGTTATACCGGCTTTGTGTATGGCGATGTTGTTGAAGGCGCAGCTAAAGAGCAAGAACTTACCAAATGGGCTCAAAAGACGTTTGGTGCGGATGCTTGGTATATTGATTATGCATATGGAGACCATCATACCGACGACGCTTTGCTCCAAAAGGCTGTACATCCCGTTGCTATTAATCCAGGTGTTGTTCTTAAATATAAAGCTCGCCGCAATAAATGGCGGATTGAAGATTGGAAACGAGTATAAGCTCATATGAAGAACAACCCTGCTTTTCCTCTGTCAAGTCGTGAGCTCAAGGCGTTTCGCACTAAAATTGCTCAAAAAGGTCATGAGCTGTATCGTGATTTTGCATGGAGAAATACGACCGATCCCTATAAAATTTGGATTTCTGAAGTTATGCTTCAACAAACGCAAACCGCGCGTGTTGAAAAGCGTTTTTGTGCATGGATAAAAAAATTTCCCACAGTTGATGTGCTTGCGTTAGCAAGTGTAACTGATGTCTTAAACGAGTGGCAGGGTATGGGATATAACCGCCGCGCATTAGCACTTTTGCACGCAGCGCAGATGCTTTCCGAACAAGGTGGCACTATGCCTTCCTCTCAACAAGACCTTCAAACGTTACCCGGTATTGGACCTGCTACTGCAGCAGGTATTTGTGCATTTGCATACAATCAGCATGTTGTGTATCTTGAAACGAACGTCAGAAGCGTGTTTTTGCATGAATTTTTTCGCGATGCTGAACAGGTGGATGACAAGCTTTTGATCCCTTATATTACGCAAAGCTGTCCGGCATCAGGTGTATTAGAGTCTCGCGAGCAGATGTGTCCGCGCATGTGGTATTATGCACTGCTTGATTATGGTGCTCATCTTAAGAAAACACAAACCAATCCCGCAAGAAAATCAAAAACGTATGTTAAACAGTCTAAATTTGAGGGGAGTCATCGCCAAAAACGTGCCGAGCTTGTGCGCTTGCTGTTGGCTTATCAAGTTAGTGGGGATGTGTGCACCACCGAATTGTTGTGTCGTGAGCTTAATAGAATAGAAAACAGCGCAAAGCGTGAAGATGTTTCGTATGAGTATGTGCAGAAAACACTTGAGGAGCTTGCTTGTCAGGGATTTTGTGTAGCTCAGGGTGATATGTGGCGTGTTGCATAGGCTTGTGAGCCCATGAGAATAAGTTCAATTTTTTAAGGTTTCTTTCTTTTTGTTACATATATTACAGAAATGTATCTGAATTGTAACAGAAATATATTTTCTAAAACTGCATAAAAACTTAACATAGCGCAAAAATATAAGATAAAATGAAAAATATATACGATTATGAGGAAAATATCCAAGATTCTCGTTGTTTTATAAGTAACTCCTTCTGACAAACACGCATAAAAACGTGTATCTTAGGTCACCACGATTGTAGAGGAAAGGAAGGATCTCATGAATAAAAAATGGGAACTCAAGATATTAAACGCTCATGCACAACATCGAGCATGGTCAAAACACCACGTATTAGAAGCTATTTTTGCACTAGCAATTTCGGCCTTCCTTATTGCTCCACAAGCAGCCTTTGCACAAGATGCACAACATCAAACTGCTGCAAGCGATGCTCCTGCTCAAGCGCAGCACGTAGACGCCCCCCCCACAGCTCAACCTGTCGTTAATGTTAATGCGGTTAACGTTGTCTCTCAAGTTCTTAAAAACACCGTTAAGACGCCAACCACTGCGCAAGCACCATCTGCAGCACAAGCTTCCACACAAGCACCCGCTGCGCCCTCTGAACAAAAAGCAACTCAAACAGACACAAAAGCTACTACTGCTACAGCACAGCAGGATCCCCAACCCGCAGCAGGTAAGCCTCAACCACAGCAACCCACACAACAACTTGATCCAGCCAAATACAAAGACGCTTTGGGAACAGACCTTAACTTTGACTGGAATGAGGACGGTAAAACTACCGCAGAGGACTGGTTTGCCTTTAGAAAATGGTTGTCTGATTATAAGCCGCTTAAACCCGATGCACAGGGTCAACCCGATAACTCCGAAGGTGGAAATACAGCCTTAGGTGCCGTTAAAATTATTACCGGTGTTTCTGATTCAGGCGACAAAAAACTTGAAAATGTTCCAGATGTATCAAAGGCAAAACAATATTACCTGCAAAATGTTGGCCAGCTTACACCACCGCGCGATCAGGGTGAAATGGGAACGTGCTGGGTTCACGCAATTATGTCTGAGCTCGAAAGCGCAATCCTTAAGAAAAAACAGGGTGACGGTGGAAAAGCCCTTGATGAGGCAAAACACAATTCTCCCATACTTGCTAACATCCCCGATGACGTAGATTTATCTGAACTTTATTTTGATTTAAAATCGTTTACCCCCGAAAAACAAGGTAGCCAAAAAGGTGAAGGTGCAGAGCAAATTGACGATAAAACGGGTAATGTCGCTCCAGTAGCTAATAGTATGAACCTCGGTGGCTTCACCGATTTTAATGAGAACACACTTACCAATTGGGAAGGTGTGGTGAGCGAGAAAGACGAACCATACTGGCCTAAAAAAGCTGCTGGCTTTGAAGACAATTTGGATAACCGTATTAAGTATCTGCTTGGTCTTATTAATTCCAAGGAGTTCTGGGAAACTAAGAACTGGGGTTATCATGATGAAGCTGCGGCAGCCAAAGAAAAACCAGTAGCTCATGTTGACGGTGTGTATTATCTTCCTGCGTTTAATCACTATAAATTTGATGGCAAAGGAAATATGGATTGGGTTTCTCAAAACGACAAGGCGCGCTTGCGTGTGAAAGAAGCTTTGGTTAAATATGGCGCTGTGCAAGTTTCTTTGAATGCATCAAGGGCTACGCCGTATACCTATGATGACGGAGATACAACCGTTCAAAACCATGCAGTATCTATTGTTGGATGGGACGACGATATGCCTGCCGATAAATTCACGGGTTTCCAAAAAGGGACAAAGCCCGCGGGTAACGGCGCATGGTTAATCAAAAACAGTTGGGGCTCGCAATCTAATACAGCTGCGGCATTTAAAAAGCTACAGGCTCAATATAAATTGAGCGATGAGCAGCTTAAAGAGAAGATCAAGGCTCTGTTTGATAACGACCAGGCAAAAGCTACAGAAAAAGATAATGTTGACTACTATGCTGGCGCATACGCGAAAGCAGTAGAGAGACTTGAAAACAAGATCAAAGCAGCACAAACTCCTGCACAAGCTGATCTTGACAAACTAGCTCGGTATAAAAAGCAAGCTGAAAAGTACAAACAAGCAAAAAACAACTTTGATGAATACTACAAGAAGTTTGTACAAGAAAAGGTTGATGGCGCACTTTCTGGTAAGGGTGCCGGTTGGGGTCTAAAAGATAAAAACGGTGATAAATCGGGCTTCTTCTGGGTCTCCTATTACGACCACTCGCTTACAGGCGCTCAAGCGTTAAGTGTAGATGTTGCAGACGACGGTTTTGATTACGATAACGTTTATACGTACAACTACACCAAAACTGGAACCGATAATCCGTTTGCACTAAGAACGCAAGGTAGCGATACTGCGGTTGCAAATGTATTTACCGCAAAAGGCACCGAAGTGCTGAAGGCTGTGTCTGTTCGTTCTCAACTTGCTGGAACCGAAGTTAATATCAAGGTTTATTTGGTAACCGATGAGGGTCTTAAAGACCTAGATCCTACGAATGATTCTTCAGTGGTTTCGGAACAAAACTATGTAACTGAGGCTGCAGGTTTTGAAACAGTTAAGCTTAACACCCCTGTTCAGCTGTACAAGGGACAAAAATTTGCTGTGGTAGAAACAGTGGTATCAACAGACGTACAAGGTAAGGCTTACTCGTGGTTAAATGTGGAAACAGCTCTTTCCCAATCGGCACAAGATCCAAATCCACATGAGAAAAAGAATGCCGATGGTCTTTTGAATAAGGGTCTGCCTATGCAGTATCTCTGGACTCATGTTAAGTCTAACCCAGGTGAAACCTTTATTCGCCTGCAAACCAAAGACGGTCTTAAATGGGTAACTCCTGCAGCTCTTACAAAGGCAATAAGCGATGGTGACGCGTTTGAATTTGGTAATGCACTTGTCAAGGCATTTACGGTAAAAGGCGTCCTTCCTGCAACACTTACCCCTGCTCAACCTATTGTGGACACAGCATGTGACGACCAACCAGACATTTCTGTAAACCAATCGGCTGTACACACGGCAAGTGACAACCAACCACAAGCTTCTGTAAACCAATCGGCTGTACACACGGCAAGTGACAACCAACCACAAGCTTCT